>JAMDCN010000165.1:0-13110 GCA_023489025.1 Deltaproteobacteria bacterium
GGACAAACGCCCCCCCCTGAAGATCGTCCAGGTCCATTTCCACCACCGGTACTACAACGGGAAGACGCCGCGCCTCTTTCCCCACCCCTTGAACAAGGGTGCGATCCTTTGGCTGGAGAAGGAACTTTTCCCGAAAGGCGACGCCGACAAGGATGGCGGTTCGGGCGCCCTCCACTTCGTCTGCAGCCCGGTCACCCCTCACGCGGAAAAGGGGGGACTCTGGGTAAGCATGGTCAACGCGACCGAGATCCCCGACGGGTTGTACATATTGGAAGTCCCTTTTCAGAGGAAGATCCCGGGAGGGGGAAGCGAAGAGAGAACCCTCTGCCAGATGGTCCGGATCCGGGCGAAACTGCTCGCCGTGGGTCCCGACGGGGTTCCCTTCGGCCCGGATTCCCGCACCGAGCCCGTAGCCTGCGATTGGTTCGCGGGGGATGGGGTGAGCCTCGAGGAGTCGCTCTACAACCTTTTCGCGTACCGGTACGAGGAGAGCATCGGAGTCCTCCTTGCGGAGGATATGAAGAAGGTCGCGGAGGGCGGAGAACCCGAGTCGGGTTTCAAGACGTTCCTCGGCGTGGCGGACACGCTCAAGGAGGGGGCCGCCGGCCTGATCGGCCTCGTGAAACTCGATTTCGGCTGGTACAAGACCGTCAAGAAGGTCGACTCCTACATGAAGGGGAAGGGGGCGCCGTCCGTCCTGCGTCTCTTCGAGAAATCGGCGCTCGGAAAGTCGGCGCTGAAGTGGTCGAACGAGAAGATCAAGCAGAACGCGATCGGGATGCTGGTCGACAAGGAGGGGAGACAGGTCAAGGAGGTCGACACCCTCCGGAAACTCGATTACGTACTCGGTAAACGCGCCAAGGCGGTGGATCACGCCCTGGAAAAACCTCGCGATCAGCTCAAGGGCTTGAGCGTTTCCGAGGTGGGCGAAATCGCAAGCTCCATCGTCGATCTCCTCGGGAACGCGGTCGACGCGTACGAGGTGATGGACGCGTTCGTCAAGGCGGACGCGGCGAAGATGGACTTCATGCAGAACCTCACCCGGATGGTCGGCACCCGGACGCGGGAGATGGGTTGGGAGATCGGATACGCCGGTGCAGGGTCGGCGGAACGGAAAAAGATGCGGGATCGTGCCGACGCGCCGCCGTGGGAGCGGCACGGTTTTTTCGTGCGTGGGGACCTGACCGCGCTGGAAGCGTTGAAGATGAAGACCGATCACGCCGCCGGGGAGGCGCACCTCGCCGCCGCGAAATTCACCCTGAAGATGTCGGCATCTGCGTACGGGATCTCCGGACTGGGGGCCGTGGTCGGGGAGAAGGCGGAGAAGGCGTATGAGACGGCGAAATCGGTCGCCGAGTTCGTCGACAAAAACCTCGGTTCGAACGATATCGAACGATTGGTGAAGGAACTGGAAACGTTCTGGCACGACGAAATGGCGTACGCCTCGAACAACAGTGAAATCCTTCATCGGTTTATAGGGATGTACCCTCCCTACACGGAGCGGCAGACGATCGCCCTGCAGTTCCTGATGCGGGCGAAGGTCCTTTACGGATTGAAACGGCTGATCGCCATGTGCGGCCCGGCGGTCGACAAGGACCGGTACGACTCCGTGATCGCGATGAAGGCGTACATGAAGGACAAGAACGACTGGTTGATCCGGGCCGGCAGTTTCCGGAAGAACGTGGACGCCCTCGGGATCAAGGAGTACATCCGCGATTTCTGTCTCGCGGACCGGTTCTGGGTGCGGAAGTCGCACGCTCACCACGACTGGATCCATCACTATGTCCAACTGGATCACGGCGATGCGGAGTATCGCGACGAAGTCCTCCGCAAGGAAGATCCCGGGAACGACAAGGAGTGGTTCGAGGTCGACTTCCAGCGGTACTGGCCGATCCATTTCATGGACATCGAGGACGTGCACAAGTTCTGCGAGCGGTTTTCGAACGACTGGTCCCCGCTGAAAAGCGGGGACGTGGAGCGATGCTTTCTCCAGCGCGGCGAGGCGATGTGGAAGCCGATCCCGGGGTCCGTGGACCGGGCGCTCGAAATCACCAGCTGGGTCGATCTCAAGGACGGGGATGTCATCGACAGCGAGACGCCGGTCCGCGCGGTGATGGTCTTCTCGGGGACCGCCCGGGTGGCCACCGGGGTTCCGGTACGGTTCCAGATCGAGCGGACGGACGGTTTCAACGTGCCGGGCCCGGCCTACAACACCGTGGCCCGACCGTGCTCGAAGGAGGACGGGGAAGCGATCGGCGTCGAGAAGGGGCGCTACGTCGCGATCCTCGATTTCACCTACTCCTACCGGAAAAAACAGGCGAAGAATTTTCCTTCGGCCCCCGCGAAGATCTACCACGGCATCAAGCCGATGGTCGAGAGCATCGCCTGGGCGGACGTGGTGAAAGCGACCGAGCTCGCGAAATTCTCCGCCGACTGGCTCTACCACAAGATCCGTCCGCAGGAGATGACGATGGCGGTCCGGTACGCGGTCGGAGACGGAAACGTCGCCGGCTACGCGGAAAAGAAGGGGAAGGTCTTCTCGACCACGACCGAGGTCCGGATGGTCCCCGACGCGGTCGCCTCCCACAACGTGGCGGAAAAGGAGATGTTCCACGAACGGAACGACGCGAAGTTCGGCGATCGCGAATTCCTCGAGCGGATGTGCGCGGAAGCCCCCCCGCCGAAGATGAAGCTTCCGGAGGTCCAGAAGGCGGTCGTGCAGTACCTGCGCGGGGAAACGTGGCAGGACCTTGCGAAAGACACGGTCATCCGGTACACGGATGCGCTTCGCGTCATCGTCTTCGTGGACGACATACGGGACGGTGTCCCGCTTACCGTTCGCTTCGAGAGGACGGACCAGGGCGTCGATGGCCCCTTCTACACTTCCACGGTGATCGAGCCGCTGAGGAAGTACGGGTTCACGGGGAAACTCGGGTACGTGATCTGTCCCTATTACCATTACGCTGTTTGGGACGAAAATCAGAGAACGGGGAAATTGTCCTTCTATGACGACGGCAACCCGATCTTCGCCGTAAAGCCGGTGTGCAAGGTGGGGAACTCTTCCGAATGGATCAACAACGGCGGGTCCAGGTACCCGACCTACTGGAAGGGGTATACGTTCAAGATCCAGTTCAACCTCGGGACGAACAACCCGAATCCCGGAATCTTGGGGTGGGGCTGGAAAAGCATCGGGCCGGACGGAATCTGCACGCTACCTTACGATATCCCCTTCGACCTGGAGGAGAGCACGTCCGCTTCCGAGGCCAGGGATTTCGTCGCGGAGGGGATCCTCGGCGTCCATTCGAACGACGTCTACGAGTCGAAGCGGCTCTGCACGACACGGTTGGTCATCGAGAAAAAGGGGAACATCGAACGGACGAACATGCTGTCCAGATTCTTTTCGTATCCGAACTACGCGGATATGGCGACATACTCGTATTGAAAGGGGGTTCGTGAAGATGCCGCCGCAGGCGAGGATCGGAGACATGTCGCAATGCCCGGCAGACGCGCACGGCACCCTGGCGTGTCCGCGCCAGGTGATCGGTCCGGCGATCCAGGGGTCGCCCGACGTCCTCGTGAACTTCCGCCCGGCTGTGCGGGTGGGTGACAAGGGGATCCACGCCGCCTGCTGCGGCCCCAACACGTGGACCGCCACCATGGGCAGCAAGACCGTCTTCATCAACGGAAAGCCCGCGCACCGCCTGGGGGACATGGATCAGCATTGCGGCGGCGTCGGGACGATGGTCGGCGGGAGCCCGAACGTATTCACCGGGGGGTGATCTCCCCCCGGGCGGGATCGAGGGAACGATTCGTGGCCACGAGACACAAGGTGCGTCAGGGGGAGGACGTTTCCGCCATCGCCGCCGCGTACGGCGTGCCGGTGAAGAAAGTGATCGACCACCCCGACAACGCATCGCTGAAAAGCGAGCGGAAGGGGCTGAATATTCTCCGGCCCGGGGACGTGGTCGTGGTTCCCGATCGGGAGGACCGGGAGGAGGCCGCCGGGACGGGGCAGAAAGTCCGCTTCCGGAAAAAGTCGGACAAGACGATGCTCCGCCTCAAGCTGCTGGACGACGACTTCAAGCCGCGTGCGAACGTCAGGTACAAGCTCGTCGTCGAGGGGAAGACCACCGAGGGGAGCACCGACGGGTCCGGTCTCCTGAAGGAACGGGTCCCGCCGGGTGCGGCGCGGGGACACCTGATCCTCGACGGCAAGGACGTTCTACCGCTCTCGTTCGCCGCCCTCGATCCGGCCGATTCCTTGAGCGGGGTCCGGCAGAGGTTGTCGAACCTCGGGTTCGCCGCGGGGGATGGCGACTGCCCGATGGACGAGAAGACACGGGGTGCGCTCAGGCGCTTCCAGAAAACGCACGGTCTCGACGAAACGGGCGAGGCGGACGACGCCACGAAGGCGAAACTGGAACAGGTTCACGGCACCTGAAAAGCCACGGGAGGTCTTTTGGCGGGGGGGCACGCGGTTCCGAGGAGAGGAGAGGGCGAGGCCGGCAACGCGGCGATCCGCTTGCGGGAGATTCGTGTGTTCCTCCAGAAATTCCCGGGAACGAATTCCCGCGCCGGGGTCGACCAACTGGAATATTCGGTGACCGTAGGCGACGCGCCGCCGGTGCAGGGGCGGACGGGAAGCGACGGCATGATCACGATCCGGCTGGCGCCGGGATCCACGGCGACCCTCACGGTGCTCGGCTCCGTGTACGAGATCGGACTGACGGACGAACTCCACCCGATCGAGGAGATGCGGGGGGTGCAGCAGCGGCTTGCGATGCTCGGGTATTGCCCGGGCCCGCTCAAGGGGGACGATGCAAGGGCGGACACCTACGTCAACCCCGATGCCGAGACCGAGCGCGCGATCCTCGATTTCCAGGCGGACAACGGCCTGTTCGCGGACGCGCAGTTCGGATCGAAATCTTCCGACAAGATGAAGAGCGTCGTCCGCAACGCGCGAGGGGAGTGAGGCGGGATGCCGATCGCGAAAACGGTCCACAAGTGGACGCGGATCGTGCCGGTCCGGTTCCTCCGGGCGCCCGACGAGGCCGACCCGAGCGCCGATAGCGGAAATCCGGAAGCGAACGCGCCGGACCCGGACGACCGCGGATTCCTGCCGGCCGACCAGGGGTGCGCTGTGTTGCCCGTGGGGCGGGACGAATCGGTCGCCGAAGCGGATATCCCCGAGACCCGCGTGCGACTGTCCCGGCAGGATATCGAGGATGCAGGGGTGCTCCATGTCGTCGCATCCGATCCGGATCGCCTGGAGGTCACCGTCCCGGCCGCAGGCGCCGCGTTACCGGCCGCGCGGAAGATGATGGTCAAGTTCAAGGCGAAATCCGCGGGGGAGGCGTACATCGAGGTTCGTTTCGGGGCGGCGGAAGGGCCGGTCATCCACCGCCTCCGCGTGGTCGTGAACCCGCTCCGGGACGTGCGTCTCGCGGCGCACGTTCCGACGATCAACGGGGCGGCGGCCAACGACTCGTCCGGGAACGCCGTCGCGGCCCGGTCGATCCGGACCGACGGCGATATCCGCAACTTGATCGAGGACGTCAACAGGATCTATTTTCCCCATGGGATCCGGTTCGTCCTGGACGCGGCGATCGACCGGGCCGGGGTGCTGAACTTCACGAACCAGGGGTTCGTGAACGACATGACGGACGAGTTCGACCGGACGACGGCCCTCAACCGCGCCGCCGGGGCCGTGAACATGTATTTCGTTCCGCAGATCGGAAGCGTTGCGGAGGCGGACCAGGTGGGAGGCTCGGCGAACAGTTCCCGGGGGCAACCCCGTACGTTCGGATCTCTCATCGCCGACATGGCGGTCGGGGGGCAGACGGTCGCCCACGAGCTCGGGCATGTGCTCAATCTCGTGAAGGACTCGCACTACGTCCACGTGAACACGGTCCATGATCCCGCCCGGCCCGGGACCGGCCGGGACGTGCGGGACGACATCGTCTCCCGTCGGCGGCTGATGTGGGCGTACACCGATTTCCAGATCGCCGGAGGGATGCCGTATCGCGACGACGTCGGGTATTTTTTCAACGGCCCGGGGTGCATGCTCACCGTCAGGAACCTCGCCGGGGATCGAACCGACGACGAGATGGCCGAAGTCCAGCGGAACGCGGCGCGGCTCGCGGCGCCGGCCAGGCCGTGAAAAAGAAGGATTCCCGTCTGATTTTGGCGTTTTTATGGGGGATCCTGTCCCTCGCGGCCGCGAATTGCCACGGGATCGAGAAAGAGTCCGGCGGGCTTCACCGGCCGCCCGGGGAGGATACGAGGATGAGCGCACAGGCGGAGTTGGAACGCCTTCTCGCGGAGGGGGATTTCAGGGCGGTCGAGGTGGCCTCGTCGATGGGGGACGCCGCGGTTCCGGCGTTGCGGAAAGGGGCGGTTATGCCCGGGTACCGGTCCCGCCAGGTCTCGATGGAGTGCGCCGGAAAGGTCGGCGGGTCGGCGGCGGGTGAGATCCTCTCCCTCGGGCTGAAGGACGGCAACGTCAACGTACGCGTGGCCGCGGCGGGGCAGCTATCCGTGAATCCCCCAGAATCTGCGAAGGATGCGGTCCTTTCGACGCTGGTCCGAAGCACGGAGACGGATGTCCGGGAGTTGCTCGCGTTATCCGCCGGGTATTTCCCCGGGGAACGGACGCTCGCCATCCTTCGATCGATCGCCGCCGGGAAAGAGGTCCTGGCCTCGAACGCGAGGATGGCGCTGGCGCGCCTGGGGGATAAGGGCGGCACTGAAGCGCTGGTCGCCGATCTTGGCTCATCGGATGCCCGGGTCCGGTACGAGACCGTGGGAGGTCTGCGGTACGTAAACGACCCGGCTCTCGTCAGTCACGTGAAGCCGCTCCTGCGGGATACGGAGGATGTCCAGGCCGTCGGGCCGGAACGGAGACGGAGGTATCGCCGCGTCTGCGACGAGGCGGTCGACACGCTGGTCTATCTGCTGAAACTTAAACTTCCGTTTCCGACGGGCGAGGAAACGATCTACACCGACGAGCAATTGCATCATGTTCGGGACGTGACCCGGTAATCGCCCGATGCCCTGGCCCCCGAACGACATGTTCGTCATGCTGGCGAAGATGAATTTCATCGCGAAGGGGATCAAGCTCCCGGTCGATTGGGAAGATCTCACCGACAAGATCACCGATCCGGAGGACAAGACCGGGCGAGACATGTATCCGGAGGCGTTCAAGCCCGCCGAGCGGACGGTTCCGCCGAACTCCCCCATGAACCTTTTCCGGGAGGCGACGTCGAACAAGTACCATGTCGCGACGGCGAAGGAGATCGGGGAGCAGTACGAGAAGTTCATCGAGGGGGTCTGCGGGGCGATCTCCACGGGAATCGGCCAATGGATGAGCGCCGCCACGGTCGTCGCCGTCAACATCGTCGGGCCGGTCGGCATCCTTCACCCGGGGTGCGTCGTCGGGCCGCCGCTAACGCCGCTGATCCTTTCCTCCGCTCCCAAGGCGACCCCGATGGAGCTTAAATATTCGATGGCCGTCGCCAACACGATCGGGACGATGTGGTTGCCGTGGCACATCGGGTTGACGGGAATCCTCTCGTACCCCGCCTTCGCCGCGTTCCCTGGCCCCTTCGCCCCTCCGATGCCGAACATCCCGATGCCGCTCGTCGCGTTCGCCTCCCCCGGTGAAGCGGGCTTGTCCCCGTCGACGCTGAAAAGCCTGATGGACGCGAACCTCGCGGACCCGACCGCGCTGCATGCCTCGGACCTGTTCGACGCGATTTCCAAGGCGTTCGGAACCGTGTTCCAGATTTTCAAGGTTTCCACCCTGGTGACGAACGTGCTCGGCACGGGGCCGGTGCCCACGTTTGCGCCCCCGTTCGTGCCGGTCGGTCCCGTGCTGGGCGGGATCGGGACCGGCCCCCCCGGGAGCATCTCCTGACATGGCGGGCGCGGAGGAGCGGCCGTGAAGATCGGAAACGGGACTCCTTTCGAGGCGGAAGCGATTCCGTTCCTCGACGTGGACGGGAAGGCGCACCTCACGGTAATCGTGAAAGGGACCTTCACGATCGTTCCAGGGGGTCTCGCGGTGGTCGGCGAAGGGCAGATCCCGATCCTGTCCGGGGACGAACCCTCGGATCCGGAAAAAGGGGGGAGCCCGAAGTTCGAGGCCGACACCGCTCCGTTCAAGCCTCGCGCCGATATCTTCCTGGCCGGCAAGGCGCACGCGCCGGGAGGGAAGCCGGTCCGCTGGCTGGACGCGGGCCTCCGGGTCGGGACGCTGCAAAAGGTCGTCCGCGTGACCGGGGACCGGACGTGGATCTCCGGCGGAGGGAAGTTGTCCGCCCCGGTGTTCACCGAACCGGAGCCGTTCACCGGGATGCCCTTGGACTACGAGAAGGCGTTCGGAGGGATCGACACGGAGTCCGGGGGATTCTGCGCGGAGAACCCGGTCGGATGCGGTTTCTACTCCCGGAAATCGCCCAGGAACATCGACGGGGCGCCGCTTCCCAACATCGAGGACGCCTCCCGGCCGATCGGTGCATGGACCGACCATCCCCGGCCGGCCGGGTTCGGCCCCATCGCGAAGGGATGGGCTCCCAGGGTCGGGTACCTCGGAACGTTTGACGAGGTGTGGGAGCGGGAACGGCGCCCCTTCCCCCCGCACGACTTCCGGTACGACTTCTACAACGCCGCCCCGCCGGATCTTCAGGTGGAGGGATACCTCCGGGGGGACGAGGAGATCCTCCTGCTGAACCTCGAAAAAAGCGGGAAAGTCCGTTTCCGGCTGCCGGGGATCGCGCCGTCGGTCACCGTCGAAAAGACGGAGCGTTGGAGCGGACCGTCGTGGAACGAGCCGGCGCCGATGCGCCTGGACACCCTTTGCCTCCTGCCGGACGAGGGGCGGCTTTTCCTTGTGTGGCGGGGGCGCTGCCCCCTGACGGATCTCTCCGCGCTGGAAGTGGAGACCGTGCGAATCGTCGCATCAACCACATGAAACGAAGGGAGTCCGCATGAAGACGATCTGGTTGACGTCTCTCGGCCGGTCCGAGGAGAACGTGAAGAAGGTGATCTCCCTCATGAAGCCGTACGGTGTCCCGGTCCAGGGGCATTTCTGGGTGGACGACCTCCCGAAGATCGCATGGATGGCTCCCCGCGAGGAGATGATCAAGCCCGACGTCGCGGCGTGGATGATCCTCGCGACCGCGGAGACGCTCGCTTCCCCTTCCGTGCGGCGCGGTCTTTCCCTCCTTGCGATCACCGTGCAGGGGAAGAAGGGCCTTTCGTTCCCCATCGTCCTGCTCGCGGAGGAAGGTGGGACGCCGCCCGCTCCGCCCTTTTCCACGCCGCTCTCGGGAGCCGAGCTCCTGTCCGCCTCCGACCCCGGCCTGGCGGCGAAGATCGTCGCGATGGTCCATACGCCCCGTACGGATCCGGCGTCGGAGTACAGGATCGACGTCTACGGGAACGCGCATATCGGCCTCTGGTTCGAGGTGGGCCCTCGGCATGGCCGATGGGACGGGGCGATGTTCGGCGTGGCTGGGAGCGAGATCCTCTTCCACGGGACCGGGCCGATGGAGATGCTCCCCGCGCAATGCACGCTGGAATGGCCGGTCAAGGGGATGAAACTTTCCCTCGGAGAACGGGAGTACACGGCGTGGGGGGTCCGGAACGGGTTCGAGTCCCGAGCGTCGTATTTCGTGAAGGTCAAGGAGTGCCCGGAATCCGTCCTCTTCGGTCCCTTTCCATCGGAGGGGGAGGCGGCGGACTTCTACGTGGTCGGGCTAACCTGACGAACGCGAAGAGGAATTTGTATTGACGGACCGATTATGATATTCCAGTAGGGAAATTCGAATCCCGGAAGGACGACCGATGAACCCGGATGCGATCACCCGGAAGAGCCTCGACAACGCCGAGTTCGTGCAGCTCCGCCGCGCGACCGACAAGCTCGCCTCTTTCCTGAACAAGCGCCTGTCGGGTCACCTCGAGGTCCTGAAATCCCTCTTCATCGCGCGCGCCCTCCTCGGCTCGTACGTCAAAAGCGCGTCGATGGAGGACGTCCCCGTGTCGGACAAGGCGTTCGCCGACCTGCAGGAGCGGTACGCGGCGGTCTGCGAGAAGCCGTTCGGCCTCCCGAGGAAGCTCCAGACGCCCCTCTCTCCGATCGCGACCCAGCTCGACGCGTCGCCGTTCCAGTATTCGCTGGCGATCCCTGGAGAGGCGAAGCCGATCGTCGTCTCCTCCCCGACCCGCTGGGTCCTCTCGTATCGCGGGGAGTGCCCGCTCACGCGACTGCGGTCGATGGTGGCGGGAACAGAATCCCGCGTCCCCGACGAGATGCGGCAAGGGATCGTCAACCACATCGCGCTGGTCGTCTTCCTGAAATATTTCCCCGCGGTGGGGCAGCTGCTCTCGGACCTGCGGTACCGGGTCGAAGTCGAAACCCTCCCCGATCTCGGGGGGCTTCCGGTGGTGATCCTCACCGCGCCGCTTTCCACGTTCCTGCCCGCGAACGATTTCATCCTGCAGGTCACACAACTCTCCGGGATCGCGGCGTTCCAGGAGATCATCGACCGCGAGGCGATCGAGCAGTTCCCCGATCTTCTCAAGGATTCGCTTCGCGATCTCCTCTCCTGACGTATATTATAAAAAGGTGTTCGTGTCCGCGCCGGCTCTGATCTCATCGTAGGGAAGAAGGGGACCATGTCCAGTTTCCAGCCGACCCGTTTCGGCAAATACTTACTGCTCGAGAAACTCGCGACCGGCGGGATGGCGCAGCTGTACCGCGCGAAGATCATCGGGGTCGAGGGGTTCGAGAAGTTCATCGCCATCAAGCAGATCCTTCCTCACCTCGCGCACGAAGAGGAACTCATCACCTCCTTTATCGACGAGGCGAAGCTTGCCGCCCTCCTCAATCACCAGAACATCGTCCAGATCTACGACTTCGGGTCGATGGAGAATTCGTACTTCATCACGATGGAGTTCCTCTTCGGGAAGGACCTGCGCGCGGTCAACGCGAAGGCGAGGGAGAAGGGGACCCCGGTCAGCCTCGAAAACGCCCTGTACCTGATCTCCAAGGTGTGCGCCGGCCTCGATTACGCGCACAAGTTGAAGGACTTCCAGGGAAAATCCCTGAACATCATCCACCGGGACATCTCTCCCCAGAACGTCTTCCTCACCTACGAGGGGGACGTGAAGATCGTGGACTTCGGGATCGCCAAGGCGGCCAGCCAGAGCACGATCACCCAGGTGGGGATGATCAAGGGGAAGGTCGCCTACATGTCGCCCGAACAGGCGGCCGGAAAGGTGATCGACCACCGGTCCGACATCTTCGCCACCGGGATTCTCCTGTACGAACTGGTCGCCGGCCGCCGGATGTTCCAAGGCGACGACACCCTGCAGATCCTTTCGAAGGTGCGGGAGGCCGAGTTCACCCCGCTCGGGACACTGAAGGGGGGGCTCCCCGAGAAGTTGTACGACATCGTAGCCAAGGGCCTCGCCAAGGAGCCCGAAGACCGTTACCAGTCGTTGGCCGACATGCAGGCCGATATCGAGGAGTGCATTTTCCGGCTCAACCTGCGTCCATCCGGCCGCAGCATGGCCGAGTACCTGAAGATTCTGTTCGCCGAGGATATCGAGGCCGAAAGCAGGCGGATGGCCGACGCGGCCGGCGCCGGGGCGGCGAGCGACCGGGCCCAGGAGGCCGAGGCGGAGCGGCGATCGGTCGACATGCCCCCCGCGCAGGAGCCGTCCGCCCCGAAGGCGGAGCCCGCACCTCCGCCGAAAGCGGCTTCGGAGGGACGCCTCAAGTCCGCCGAGCCGGCAAAGGGGGGGAAGAAAGGCGCCCTGGCCGCCGTCGCGGGCGTTGCGGTGCTGGTTCTTATCGGTGGAGGATATTACCTGATGGGGAAGGAGAAGGGCCCGGCCGGCACGAACGCGTCCGCCCCCGCCCCCGCCGTCCAGTCCCCGGCCCCTGCCGCGTCTCAGGCGCCGCCGCCGGCCCCTTCCGCTCCGTCGCCGGCCGCGGAGGCGGAACAGTTGGTCCGGAAAGCCGCCGGGCTGATCGAGTCGAATCCGGCGGAGGCGAAGACCGTTCTTCACCAGGCGATCGCTAAAGATCCGCGAAGCGTCCAGGGGTATTTCCAGCTCGGGCATGCCTACGTGAAATTGAAGGAGTATCCGAAGGCCCTCGACGCCTACGCGAAGGCGGGCGAGATCGACCCGAAATTCGCCGACGCCTTCTTCAACATGGGGTATGTCTACGCCGTCAGGAAAGAGTACGCCAAGGCGGAGCAGATGTACGCGAAGGTGGTGAAACTGTCGCCCATGTACATCGACGAAGCGCTGTTCAACCTCGGGGTGGTCCAGGAGAAGCAGGGGAAACGCAAAGAGAGCCTCCGGAACATCGAGAAGTCCCTGTCGATCAATCCCGGCAACGAACCGGCGAGGAAAGCTCTCGCCAGGATGAAGGGGAAATAAGAGATGGCAGGCATGCGCTCCGGGCACCGTATTCCTTTGGTGAAACTCGTCGTCCCGCTGGGCGGGATCGCCCTGTGGGTGTGCGCCGGGTGTGCGGCGAAGAAGGCCGATATCCCTCCTCCTCCCCCGCCTCAGGTCCAACCGCAAACACAGGGCCCGGCGCAGCCCCCGCCCCCTCCCGTCCCGGGGCAATCCCCGGCGAACCGTGGAGGAAGCGCGCCCGGAGGATGGCCGCCTTCCGGAGGCGGCGTCGGGCAGACCCCGGCGGATCTCCGGTCTGGTCCCATGTTGGTTCACAAGGTCAGGTATCCGGGGGAGTCGGTTTCCATCATCGCAGGTTGGTACACCGGCGATATCGAAAACTGGAAGATTCTGGCCGAAGTCAATCCGGGACTTAATCCTAATGTCATACATGAGGGCATGAAGATCAACATACCGGAATCTATGCTTAAAAAACGTGAGCCGATGACGAGGGAGTACGTGGATAGCTTCTATCCGAAGTTGAAATCGAAGTCGAAAGGGACCGGATCCCACGGCCAACCCTCCAAGTCCGACGACGATGAAACGCCCCTGTTCGGGCCGAAGCATTAAATCGGGATGCGCCGTGGGGAAGAACAAGTGCCGCGTTTCATGAAAACAGCCGGACTCCGGGCTCGC
>JAMDCN010000165.1:13120-13748 GCA_023489025.1 Deltaproteobacteria bacterium
TGTCGCGGGGTGGGCCTGTCGCTACCGGTTCGTGGATTCCCTTTACCGGGAAAAGGTTCGCGCCGCGGAGTTCACCCTCGACCTGGTCGCCGCGGGTTCCGTTCTTCCCTTGGCCGCCGAGGACGGCCTCACGTTGAACTCGCTGGTCAAGGGCGCCTCCCCCGGGGAGGGCTACCTATTCGTCTCCGTATCGGACGCCGGGGGCGTCGTTCGTGCCGACACGGACCTTTCCCGGGTCGGTTCCCCGTGGAAGGGAACCGGGAAGGGCGGTCTCGAACTTTCCCGCCCGATCCTGTTCCGGGGAAAACCCGTGGGTACCGTTCGTATCGGGCTTTCCGTTGAGCGGCTTCGGGCCGACGCGAACCGCGGCACCTTCCCCGCCGCATGGATTCTGGTCGCCGCGATACTGTGCGCGGCGGCGGCGGGCGGGATCGCTTTTTCGGTCGCGCGCATCGCGGGGGAATCCGGCGGTGGAACGGGATCCGTGGACGCCATGGCGGGGTTGCGAACCGGCTTGCCGGGCGCTGCTGCGGAAGGGGAAGGGGTCGATCCCGGAACGGCGCGCAACCCGGTCACGGTTCTTTCCGCTTCCGTGAAGGAGTTCCGGTCTTTCGCGGACGCGAGCCTT
>JAMDCN010000154.1:0-4552 GCA_023489025.1 Deltaproteobacteria bacterium
TGCAAGAAGTGGATGTTCGAGGGGATGGAGAAGGTCCTCGCCCCCGTCCGCGAGCGACGCCGGGGGATCGTGGAAAGCGGCGTCCCGGTGCGGGACATCCTGGCCGACGGAACGCGCAGGGCCCGGGAGGTGGCGGGCGCCAAGATGGCGGAGGTCCGCGACGCTGTCCGGATCTGACGACAAGCCGGATCTCACACCGCACCCCGGCAACGGCTCCGCAGGCTCCACGGGGGGGGTCCCCCTGCGCCTCGACGTCTTCGAGGGGCCGCTCGACATCCTTCTCCACCTGGTGCGCGAGCAGAAGCTCGACATCAACGACATCCCCATCGCGAAGATCACAGAGCAGTACCTCGCCTACCTGGACGTGATGAAGGCGTTGAACCTCGACGTGGCGGGCGAGTTCCTGGTGATGGCCGCCACCCTCCTCTACATCAAGTCGAAGTCGCTGCTGCCGCGCCACGAGGAAGACGAAGAGGAAGAGGATCCCGAGGTCATGCGGCAGGAGCTGTCCAGGCGCCTGATCGAATACGAGCGGTTCAAGGAGGCGGCGGCGCGCCTGGGCGACCGGCCGGTGCTGGGGCGGGACGTCTTCGTGCGCGACTTCCTCGGAGAAGAGATTCCCGGCGGGGAGTTTCTCATCACCGAGCTGTCGATGGCGGACCTGGTCACGGCGTTCAAGGACGCGCTGTCGCGGATGCCCCCCGGGGTCGCGCAGGAGTTCTCCGCCGACCGGATCACCATCGCCGACGCCATCGCCTTCCTCCTGGACCGCCTCGATGAGGAAGGCTCCATCAAGTTCGAGAGCCTCGTCGCGAATTGTTCTTCAAGGAACGAGATCGTATCCTTCTTTCTGGCCATCCTCGAGCTGGTCCGCCTCAAGACGATCCGCGTGTTCCAGGCGAATCCGTTGGGGATGATCAGCATCGTACCCGCCGTCCGGGAGAGCGAACATGGAAGAGACACGGAACCCGAATCCGCCGACGGCGAGTGAGCCGCCGGCACCCGCCGAGCCGATCGGCGTCGACGAACTCCTTTCTCCCGGCGTCGAGGCGGGACAGGAGCCGCCGGGGCCCGAAACGGACCTTCCGCGCGCCGCCTCGATCCTGGAGAGCCTGCTCCTCGTATCGACCGAGCCGGTCGCCGTAGACAAGGCGCGGCAATTGTTGGGCGGCCTCTCCCGGTCCCAGGTGCGCGAGGTGCACGCCATCCTCCAGGTGAAATACCCGGCGGACACCTCGGGGATCCTCGTGGAGGAGGTCGCCAAGGGATTCCAGTTCCGCACCAATCCGGCGAACCAGGAGCACGTGCGCCGGCTCTTCGACGTGAAGCCGCCGCGCTTCTCCCGGGCCGCCCTGGAGACGCTGGCGATCGTCGCCTACAAGCAGCCGCTGACCCGCCAGGAAATCGAGCAGATCCGCGGCGTCGATTGCGCCGGGGCGCTCAAGACCTTGATGGACCGGCGCCTCGTGAAGGTGGCGGGAAAGAAAGACGTTCCGGGGAAGCCGTTCCTCTTCGGCACCACGCGGGAATTCATGGAGACGTTCAGCCTCGGCTCCCTCTCCGAGCTGCCGTCGATGCGGGAGATCGAGGATTTCCTCGCCGCCTCCACCGGCACGCCGGTCGAGCCCGGACGGCCGGGGATGCATCTGCCGGCGATCCTTGACGGCGGGATCGAGCAGGGCGGGGGCGAGCTCGCCGAGAGTCTCTCGGAAACCGGTGTCCCGCAGCAGGGCGCGGGTGCGCAGGAAGGGAAGATCCACCCGGACGTCACCGAGGCCGACCTGGTGGACGCCGCCTCGAAGGAAGCGGGGGAGGGGAGCGACTCTCCCGATGGCGACTGATACGAACCGGAACACCCGGCATCTGAACCGTTATCTCTCGTTGGCCGCCGGCGTCTCCCGCCGCGTCGCCGACGAGATGGTCCGCAACGGCCGCGTCACCCTGGACGGCCTGCCGGTCCTGGACCCCGGAACGCTTTGGGACCCGTCCGCCCAGGAAGTGCGGCTCGACGGCCGCACGCTCGTCCCCGTCCGGGAAGAGGATCGACTGGACGGGGCTTTGCCTGGATTGTCACCAGGACATCTGAAGGGCGGCTATCTCCTGCCCCGCTTTACAAGCCCGACAACGTGGTCACCACGATGAAGGACCGCGAGGGGCGCAAGACCGCACCGTCCCTGGTCGGCGAGCTTTCCTCCCGCGTCTTCCCCGTCGGCCGCCTCGATTTCCACACCACCGGGCTTCTCCTGCTCACCAACGACGGCGAGTTCGCCTACCGGCTTACGCATCCGCGGTTCGGCGTCGAGAAGACCTACATCGCCAAGCTGCAAAGCGTCCCCCGTCCGGCGGAGCTGAACATTTTGCGGCGCGGAATCGCGCTGGAAGGGAAGATGACGACCCCCGCGCAGATCAGCTTCCTCGAGAAGAAGGCGGGGAAGGCGTGGGTGATGATGCGAATCGCGGAAGGGAGATACCACCAGGTACGGAAGATGTTCGACGCCATCGGCCACCGGGTGACCAAGCTGCGGCGCGTCGCGATCGGTCCGCTGGAACTGTCCGGCGTCGAGCCGGGGGAGTGGCGCTACCTCACGCCGAAGGAAGTGCGGGAGATGAACGACTACATGGACCGCCGCGCCGTGGAAGCAGCCGGGCAAGGCCCGCCGGCGGATGTCCCGCACCGCCCGAAGCGGTTCGAGACCCCCGCCGACCGGTCGAAGCGGAAGATCATCAAGCAGTCGATCGACGAGGCCGCGCGCAAGAAAGAGATCGAGAAGGAGAAGGCTTTGCCGGCGGCCCGCGACGCCGAACGGAAGGGGCCGCGCCGGCCGAAGCGGCCCAATTCGAAATATCGGTAGCATTCGACCGCCGCTGCATCCGCTCCGGCTGCGTTGTGCCCCCCATGCCGAGCAAGAAATATGGTACCGGCTGCCAGGGGGTACCCCAAGGGAGTGCACATTGTCCGGGAATGGGGCGCTCCCTCACCGTACTTGCAAGTACGCCTCGGTCGCGCGCCTTGCCGGAAGCGGCGCATCGACGCTCTCCGTGCTTACCGATATCCCGAACTGGACCGCTTACCCGCCTGGAAGCGGGGCAGGAGATAGCCGCCCTTCAGATGTCCTGGTGACAATCCAGGCAAAGCCCCGTCCAGTCGATCCTCTTCCCGTCGGCGATCACGATCCGCACCATCTTGTACGACGGCCCGTCCGGAATGGTGTGCAGGTGGCAGGTATTGCAGGTGATGAAGCCGTTGTGGAGCGGCAGGGTCTTCGGGCGCCGGAACTTCTTCCAGTCCCACTTGTTGATATTGCTCGGGTGGTTTATCCCATGCAGGGAGCCCGGCTTGCAGCACGTCCGCTCGTGACAGACATGGCAGGTTTCGTCGATCGACTCCTTGATGAGGAAGTAATCCCCCACGCGCCCGTCGGCCTCCGTGGGGATCTTCGCATGACAGCTATCGCACGGCTCGGGCTTGATGTGCGGGTTCAGCACCGCGCGGGAATCGGGGGACGCGGTAAGGAGAACGCATGCCGCCAGCACGCAAAGGAGGAGGTATCTCAAGGTTCTTCCCCTTTCCCGATGAGGTGCGAACGTTTCGTGGAACATTATCCACCGGCGGGATTCGATCCGCAGTAAATATCTGCCCGGGTCATCCCGTCACCCGCAGGACGATCTTCCCGATATTGGCGTTCGACTCCATCCGCTCGTGGGCCCGCGCCGCTTCCCGCCAGTCGAAGACCGAATCGACGACGGGAACCACCCGGCCGTCCGGGAAGCGGGGGAGTGCGAAGTCGACGAACTGCCGGGTGAGCCGGATCTTCCGCGCGGTGTCCATGTGGCGCAGGCCGGCCCCGGTGATCTGCAGCCGCTTCGACATCAGCGTCCGCAGGCTGAACCGTTCCACCTCGGCGCCGCCCATGGTCCCGATGACGACCATCCGCCCGTCGACCGCCAGGGATTGCAGGTTCTGCTCGAAGTACGGCGCCCCCACGAAATCGAGGACGATGTCGACGCCTTTCCCCCCGGTCGATTGCGCGACCCAAGGGGCGAACGCCCCCTCCTTGTAGTTCCATCCCGCCCGGGCCCCCAGAGCAAGGCACCGGTCGATCTTCTCCCGCGAACCCGCCGTGACGAGCGAGGCTGCCCCCGCTTCGCGGACCAGCTGGACCGCCGCCGTCCCCACGCCGCTTCCCCCCGCGTGGATCAGGACCGTTTCCCCGGGAGCCAGGCGCGCAACGTTGAACAGGTTCTGGTACGACGTGAGGAACACCTCGGGGATCGCCGCCGCCTCCTCGAACGGGAGGTTCTCCGGGATCCGCATCGCCAGCCCCTCAGGGATGCTCACCCGCTCCGCGTACCCGCCGCCCGAAAGCAAGGCGCACACCCGGTCTCCATCCCTCCACGCTTCCTTGCACGCGGCTCCGGCGCCGACCACCTCCCCGGCCATCTCGAGTCCCAGGATGTCCGGTACTCCCTTGGGGGGAGGGTGCTTCCCGCGCCGCTGCAGCAGGTCGGCGCGGTTGAGCGCCGTCGCCTTGATCCGCACGAGGAGTTCGTC
>JAMDCN010000154.1:4562-12901 GCA_023489025.1 Deltaproteobacteria bacterium
TCGTCCCGCATGACCGGGTCGGGATGCTCCCCCATGTAGAGGACCTCCACGCCGCCCGTGCCGCGCATGAGCACCGCTTTCACCGTCGCGTCTCCTTTCATCCTTATTTCATCATATTATCCGGGGACAAACCCGATTCGTTGATCGAACCGATGGTGAAGACGTACCATGGCGCAAGCCCGCCCGGGGCGATTACGCCGCCGGGGCCGACGAAGGGACGTAGATGCGCTTGACACCGAAAAGGAGCGGACTGCCCGAACTGCGGGACCGGCCGTCCTACGTCTGCGCCCTTGGCGAACTGGAGGGGAACCTCAACGACCTGGTCCTCGTGAACCGGTACCTCGGCAATGGGCGCGCGGTCTTGAAACAACTTGTCGCCATGAATGCAGAGACGGCGAGAGAAGGATTTTCCTTGCTCGATGTGGCCACCGGCCCGGCGGACATCCCGGTCGCCATCGCGAAGTGGGCGCGGAAGGCGGGGATCCCCGTCGACATCACAGCGGTCGACATCGACCCGGCCATCATCGGCATCGCCAGGAAAAGGTGCGCGTCCTACCCGGAGATCACCCTCGCCGCGGCGGACGGATTCGCCCTGCCGTTCGGGAATCGACGTTTCGATTACGTGCTTTGCAGCAAGATGGCGCACCATTTCACCGATGAACAGGTGGTGCGGATGATCAAGGAATTTTCACGGGTCGCGCGGCGCGGATACGTCATCATCGACCTGCGGCGGAGCCGGATCGCATATTTTCTGATCCATCTGCTGACCAGGCTCTTTTCCCGGAACCCCCTGAGCCGGTACGATGGGCCTCTTTCGGTGCTGAAGGCGTATACTCCCGGGGAACTCTCCGCGCTCGCTTCCAGGAGCGGAACGTCCGTTTTCACGATGTCCAGGGAGCCGTTCTGGCTACTCGTCCTGGCGGGGAGGGTGACAGGTCCTTGAAGGGTAGAATCCCCGGAGTAAAACGTGGCGGAACCGTTTGACACGGAAGGGGGGAAAGAGTATAGTTTCCCATTCGAGACGCGGGGTGGAGCAGTCCGGTAGCTCGTCGGGCTCATAACCCGAAGGTCCCAGGTTCAAATCCTGGCCCCGCTACCAGTTAAATCAAGGGGTTGCGGCTTCCGCAGCCCCTTTTTTTGCGCCCGGATCGCCGCCTGTGTCCAAACTGTGTCCAAAATCCTTCGATGAGGATCGATAAGTTTCGACGGCATTGGCGGTTGCGGCCGTCGCGGCGTCTCCGGTTTTTTCCATTACCACGGCCGGCGGCAGGGCCCCCGCCACCTCCGCTTCCTGAAACCCCTTGAGGAACCGCATCCCGTCCCGGCGCATCCGGTTGCGGATGAACTTCCCGTAGTGCCGGTAGAGCATCTCGGTGCTGGTGTGCCCGAGCATCCGGGCGACCCAGAGCGGGTCCTCGCTGTAGGAGAGCATCAGCGAGGCGAAGGTGTGGCGGGTCTGGTACATCGTGCGCCTGCGCAGCCCCGCTTTAACCAGCGTGGGGTACCACGCCCGGTTCCGGACGTTGTGCACGTCGAGCGGTTTGCCCTTTCTGCCTGTGAAGACGTGCTTAGCCTCCGGCGGCGATTCCTCCCGGTGTTTCCGCAGCACGGCGAAGAGGGGATCGAGCATGTCGATGTCCCTGTAGGAGGAGAGGGTCTTGGGTGCGCCCTCGACTCCCTGCACGCGTCCCTCGCGCACGGTAACCACCCGCATGTCGAAGTCGACGGCGAGCCACTTCAGCGCCAGCAACTCGTTGGGACGCATGCCTGTCAGAAACGCCGTGGAGAAATACGCGGCGTACTCCTTATCCACGTTGGCGAGGAAGGCCTTCATTTCCTGGAACGACAACGGATCGATGAACGGCTTTTCTTCCTTGAAACGCGGGACGGTTTCGCACGGACTGTCCTTCAGGTCCCCGCGACGCCTGGCCTCGTTGAAGAGGCATTTCAACGGGACCATGATGTTGTTCTTCCTCTTGGCGGAGAGACCGGAAAGTTTGTCGAGGTACAACTCGACGTCTTGTCGGTGGACGTTGCACAGCGGGATCTTCCCGAAGTGCGGGATGGCGTAGACGTCCATGATCGACTTGTAGTCGCGCCACGTTGATTTCGACGCCGTCACTTTCTTCCTCTCCAGCCATTCCTTCGCGTACTCCGCGAAGTCGATCGCGTTCTCCTCGAAAATTCCGAGGAACTCCTTCTTCGCGATCTTGACCGCCAGGTCATTCTCCACCAACCTCGCGACTTTTTTCGAAGTGCCGACGCTTTTGCGGATCCGCCGGCCCTTCCCGTCGCGCACGTCCACATACCACTTCTTCGTCTTTCCTCGTAGGTACGTACCCATGATCGGTCTCCTTGGGACCTCGTGGGCACAAATTGGACACAGGGTAAGGGGAGTGCACCTCCTTTCGGGTTGATAGAATCGAAGCGGTCGAGCAACCGATTCGCCATTATGATGGGGAATCGGTTCCGCGCGCAAGACCGGGGCAAGCGGGAGGCAAACGGCATGCGATGTTTGGGGATCGATTTCAGCGGCGACGCCGGGATGTGGACGGCACGTCGATCGAGGAGCAACGTTTGGATCGCGGATGTTCACGCGCAAGACGGGTTGGTCACGCTAAAGGATCTCCGCCCCGTGCAGGCATTGCCTGGGCAAGGAGCGCCTTTCGATCGCCTGGTCGCGCTGATTTTATCGCGCTCCTTTGACGTCGCCGCGATCGACGCCCCGTTTTCCATTCCGGCTTGCAAAATGCCACCTGGTGGACACGAGGCGTTGCTTCGGATCGTGGAGGCCATGTCGAGCCCTGACGGGAGACCGTTTCCCCGGGCGACCGATTTCGTGCAGGCGGTGGCCGGCCAGCCTTCGATCCCGAGTCAACCCCGACGTGAGACGGAGCTCTATTGGAGGAGTTCAGGATTGAACGTCCGCTCCACCCTCTGGTCGGGACCCCGGGGCGGGGCCGCGATGACGGCCGCGTGTCTCACTCTTCTTGCCCGATCCGGGTGTCCTATCTGGCCTTGGTCGACGTCGTTGCCGGGTTTGCTGGCGGAGGCATTCCCGATGGCGCAGCTATTTCATTGGGGGCTTCCCTACGTGGCATATAACGGTATGGGCTCCAAAGCTGTTGAGGCGCGTGCATGTATCACCGCCGCTCTCGATCAGCGCATCCACGTCGGATCTTTTCGAACGCTCGTGGAGGAGAGCGCGGATGCGCTCGACGCCGTGTTGTGCGCAATCGCGGCGGTTGCCGTGGGAGAAGGCAAGTTGGCCGTTCCCCCGGTGCCGGGGGAAAACGTGGAGGGTTGGATCGCGATGGGCCGGCGATAAAGGGAAACACGTCGTTGCTCATCATCGAAAATCGAGGAGGGGCTCCGGGTGGGCACGACCATCGCCAACTCGATGTCGTACGAGGTGTTGCAATGCCCGCATAACATCCCATCGGATCTGTTGAGGACACCGAAACGGTGCCACCGCCTGCCGGTGAGTGCAGACACCGACGGCGGACGGCATGGCTGGGTCTCATGAGATCCCCCGTTAGTTTGTTCCGAAGGCGGGCGATCTCGTTCGGCGCTTTGGTACCTCCTTCGCCTGGGGTCGCCGTTTAACCGGGATCAAGAGGATTTTTTACGAATCCCTTGGTCGAGCGGAAGAGGGCAGGCGGGCGGCCGTACGGCGATCGTTGTCGCCGACCTGCATTCGAGCGTTTCGGACGGGGCACACGGAAACCTTTGGCCACGATGGGACTTGTATCCCAGGCCCGACGTATGGAAAACGCGGTTGACGCCCGAGCGGACCGCTGATTACAACGGTTCCATATTGGGCGATGCACCGGATTGGGCGATGCACCGGGGAGCGAGCGACCATTCCGTAAAAATCGGTTCGCGCCCCCGATTAGGTAACGGGAAGAGGGCGCCGCTCGACGACCTCCGTGCGCAGAGCTGGTAGGGAATGTGTCTTTCCCGCCAATGCGGGGTGCCCCCGCGATTCTTTCATAACCTAAATAAGCCACTCATTGCACGATATTCATTGCTGATATAAGTTAAAAACTTATATATTGACGTAAGCTTAAAATCATGACAGTATAGTTTTAGACTATAAAATATAGTGTAGAGGTGGGATATGGAGAAGATAACGGAAGAAGATATTCGAGAGACTCTGGCTGCGAACGTAAGGTATATCCGGAAAGCCCGGGGATGGTCGCAATCGGACTTGTGTGCCCTTGCGTTCTGGGGCGAGAAGAACCAAACCATGGTCAGTCAGATCGAAAACGGAACACTTGGCGCCGGCCCGCAAACCTTGGCGAAACTGGCAAACGCGCTCGGAGTCCCAGCGAGTTATCTCTTCCGGGAAGACCTGGAGCAGGCGCTCCCGAAAACGGTAAAAATCCCCTCCGTCAAGGCGTCCGACCTCTTGAAAGAAGAAGCGGAGCGAGCAACCCTGCCCCCCATAAAGTTGAAGAAACAGAAGGTGTTCTTAGCATCAAACGTAGCGAAAGCATTAAAGTCTTCTCCCACGCCGGGTAAATTCCGCCTGCCAGATTGGTTTACGGGGAGAAACACAAAAAACCTGTATTGCGTTGTAATCGAAAAGGACGACAAAGTAGGCAGAATGAATACCGGTGATATGTTCTGCATCGACAAGGGCAACAAACCGGATCCATTCGGACCGGATGAAAAGGGGCATTACCTCGTTGAACTCGAAACGGGGCTTGCTGTTCGATACGGTGAGAAGGTCGGGGCTACGCTCAATTTGAAAACCGAATCCGAACTCGGTCCCCATGTGATCGACCTTCGCCTTCACGGAAAAAGCGTGATCGGAACTGTCATTTGGATGTTCCGTTCAATATAGCAGTAAATATTCTCTCTTAATCTAAATCCTTCCTACTTTTAGTGCGTTTTGCCACCTAGTTCGCGCCGTATCAATCTAAATAGAAGTGTATAACTATATACACCCTCTTCGTGTATTATAACCCCCAACGCACGGGACCAACCGAAAAGGGGGCGATCAGCACGATGATGGACGGTGAAAGGAAGGGAGACAGGGGCAGGACATTTGTGGAGAAGGGTGGCGCTGCGAAGCCGCATTACGGGTCTGCCCAAGGATTGGTACACCTCTGGACGACGAAGGAGGTGGCGGTGGCCCTACAAGTAAAGGAAGCCACCATCCGCCACTGGGTATGCGTCGGGTATATCCCGTACGTGAAGTTCGCCGGCGCCGTCCGGTTCCGGCCGGACGTTCTCCAGCTCTGGATCGAAGGAATTAGCCGCCACGGCAACGGGAAGTCTCCTGGTGAAGTATCCCGCGAGCTCGCCAGCGAGATGCTTTCTGCCGAAGCTCCCACGGAGGTGGCCCGCCGCAGAGGACGTCGTCCCGGGGTGCGACCGACGATCGAGATTGCTGCTGCCGGTACTCGGAAAGAGGTTGCGTGATGAGCGTCTACCGGCGGGGTCGGGTCTATTACGTCGACGTCCGCGACGGCAGAGGCCGGCGCATCCGGAGGAAGGTGAGTCCTTCACTCTCGGTTACGCAGACGGTCGAGAAGGACCTGCAGGTCGGGATCGCTAAGTCCCGCTACCTGGGAGTCTTCACCGAGAGCCAGTCCCCGTTCGCCAAGTATGCTGCCGCGTGGCTGGAGAGGAGGAAGGCGGTCATCGCCCCCTCCACCTGGCGGGACTACCGGTCGATCCTGGATGTCTACGCCGTCCCGTGCCTCGGGTTGATCCCGCTGGCGCAAATCCGCCACCGGGATATGGAGAGGTTTCTCGAAACCCTCCGGGAACTTTCGGGAAAGCGGCGGAACAACGTGATGGTTCCGGTCAAAGCCATGTTTCGGGATGCAGTCCGCCGGGGCGACCTTATGGATTCCCCGTGCGCCCACGTCCGGCGTTGCCGTGAGGACCGGCCGGAGATCGATCCGATGTCTTTCGGGGAGGTCGGCCTCTTTCTGGAGCACGTGGACCCGTGGTATCGCCAGTACTTCGCCGCGGCGTTCCTCACGGGGATGCGGCCGAGCGAGATGCTCGCCCTGAAGTGGAGGCACGTGGATTTTGCCACGCGGACGATATCGATCCGTGAAGGCCGGGTCGGCGGGGTCGACGGATCGCTCAAGACCACGTCCTCGAACCGGGACATCGACATGCTCTCGCCGCTGACCGCGGTGCTGCGCCGTCACCGGGAGGCGTCCGGCGGCGGTGACGGGTACGTCTTTACTGGAAAGGGCGGTCTCCCCCTGGACGTCGCCAACCTCCGGAACCGCGTGTGGTATCCAGCGCTGCGGAAGGCCGGATTGCGCCGGCGGACGATGTACCAGACCAGGCACACCTTCGCTTCGTTGATGCTGGCGCACGGGGAGGACCCGTTGTGGGTGGCCAGGATGCTCGGGCACGCCACGATGGAGATGATCTTCCGCCACTACGGGAAGTT
The DNA here is from genome assembly GCA_023489025.1 of Deltaproteobacteria bacterium. The sequence continues at coordinate 10,987 of JAMDCN010000154.1, forward strand.
CATCCGGAACCGGGCGCGGAGGGACGGCGGGAAGTTCCTCGCCGGGTTGGAGGAGGCGAAGGTAGACGTCGTCGCGGCCCTTCCCCCGGGTGAGGGAACGTCGGTGACAGGCGAGATCGCGGATGCCAGAGTCGCGCAGGCGTGCCTGCCGGCTGCCAGGCGGGATCGGTAGGAGGGGAGGGAAGACATGGAGATCTTCTACAGTGATGAAACGCTCGTAGTGGATGGGGTCAGCCGGCCTAGGATCCCCTTCCTTCGGGATGCCTCGATGGAGAGTGTCGGCGTGGTGAACGACTACCTCTACTACATGCCCCTGCCCAGGATCGAGGCCCTGATTCAGAAGCATTTCAAGGAGACCGCCCCGATCCGGGATCTGGAGCATGTCTTCAAGCGTTTCATGGGGGAGATCGGGGGGATGGCATACGGGCCGAATAACCAGCGCGTCGAAGAGCTTTTCGGGAATGGACGCTCGCGAACTTAATCTCCTTTTCCTTCCTGGAGTTCCCCGCCGGGAGCCCTGGGACGGGAACCTTCTTCCAACAACATTGGAACATTCGTTAAGGACATTGCACGTCCCCAGTGTTACTTCCAATGTTCCAATCTTCCCGTTCCTTTCCCCGATCGGCAAGCCGGAGAGGAATCCACGGTATTGTCGGGCAGTTCATCCCCGGGGTCCCACGACCCCTCCCAGGGGGGATGTTGTTTTCCAACTCCTTCGTTTGCCGTTATCCCCGGCCCCCCCCCCGGGCCCAGGACTAAAAAAACCATTCGGATTCAAGTTGTTTCGACGTTGCATGCGCGAAAGTTATAAAAGTAACAAAAGATGTTGACATGTAACCTTTCCGCGAGTAGTATGGGGGCATGTTGATCCCGGAGACGATCGGAAGGCTTCCTTCGAGGCCGAGGAGGAATAGGAAATGACGGACCGGAAAATCCCCGCTCCCCCCTCCGTAAGGCCGGAAGAGCTACCCCTCTCCGGAGGGGACGCGGTCTACGTCCGCGACATGCTGGAGGGCTACTTCAACCGTATGGCCGTGGCGCGCGGCTATCAGCCACGTCACGTCCTGGGCGAGATCAGGATCATCCTCGCCTTCATCCGTTTCGTCGGCAAGGGCCCGTGGGATTGGCGCGAGAAGGACTTCGACGAATGGTGCCGCCATCTCTCCCGTTTCCACCCCCCGGCGGGCAAGCCGCTGTCGATGAACACCCCGCGGAAACACACGGGGGCCGTCCGGCGCTTCTTCGCCTACGGCTACCCCCCGGATTCCCGGACCGGTTCGCCGCGCCTCCCCGCGGGACCGCGGACGTACGGGAAGCGGAGCTGAGGGGAAACCGGGTGACGCGCCAGAACATCGTCGATCTACCGCTCGTGAGGGAGGGGAGCCTTCCCCTACCCGAGGACGAGGCCGCCTTAGTTGGCGGCATGTTGGAGGGCTACTACGCCCGGAAAAAGGGGGCCCGGCGCAAGAAGGCGCACTACGTCCGCAACGAGATCAAGGTCGTCTGCGAGTTCATCCGCTTCGTCGGGAAAGTGCCGTGGGATTGGACGGAGGACGATTTCGACAAATGGTGCCTCACCCTGTCCATCCCGTATCCGCCGAGGGCGAAGGCGCTGGGCGAAAACTCCCAGAGGAAATACCAAGGCGCCCTGCGCCGCTTCCTGGAATACCTGACGAACAACGTCGGGTTCCAAACCCAGGTTCAAAACCTGTACGGCAAGAGGATCTACCACATATGCCCGAAGGACGCCTGCGTCGTCCACACGAAAGAGGAGGAGGAGGAAAAACCCCGCCGCGTCTTCACGTTCAACGAGATCGAGACCTTCATGTCGAGCGCCTCCCGGGCGATCAGGGAGGCCGTACGCGCCGGGGCGAAGAACGTCCGCGTACTCCAGCGGGACAGGGCCGTGTGGGCG
>JAMDCN010000106.1 GCA_023489025.1 Deltaproteobacteria bacterium
CGGGGGCTCGTCCCGGCCGAGGTGGAGCGGTACATCGCGGCCCACGGGCTCTACTCCGCGTCCGGGGAGGACGAACGGCCATAACGACACGGGACACGGTGATCCGGTGCGCACGGCTGGCGCTCACCAAGAAGGCCGCCGATGTCCGCGCGCTGGATGTCCGGGAGCGCGCCTCCTTCACGCACTACTTCCTCCTCTGTTCCGGGACGTCGGACCGGCAGGTCACCGCCGTGGCCCAGCATATCGAGGAGTCGCTCAAGAAGGAGGGGGTCCGCCCTTTGGGCGCGGAAGGGGTGCGCGAAGGCCGCTGGGCTCTCCTCGACTACGGCGACTTCGTGGTCCACGTCTTCCTGGACAGCGTGCGCGATTTCTACAAGTTCGACAGGCTGTGGGGCGCAGCAAAGGAGATTGCCATCCCCGAAGGCGAGTCGTAGAGAGGGAGGAACCCCCGCATGGCGGTCCGTCTGCTCTTCCTGCTGTTCGTGATCATCCTCGTGGCCTTCTCCTACATCTCGCTCCTCAACGGCCAGCACGTTCCCTTCTACCTCTCCGCGACGCGGCAGATCGAGGTGACGGTCAGCGAGCTCGCGATCCTGGCGTTCTCCCTGGGCGCCGCGATGGTCATCCTCGGAACGCTGGTCAAGGACGTGACGCAGGCGTCGCTCAACTGGAAGGAGCGCCGCGAGAAACAGCGGAAAGAGGCGGCCCGGGCGCGGGTCGCCAAGGCGGCCGACCTGTTCCAGCGGGGGGATCTCGACGAGGCGGCGAAAGAGCTCCAGCGCAGCCTGTCGGTGAACCCCGACGACCGCGAGGCGCTCGACCTTCTCTCGCGCGTCGAGACCGAGCGGAAGAACCCCCTCGAGGCGGTCAAGGCGCTCACCCGGATGAAGCAGATCGACCCGTCCGATCTCTCCGTCTACTTCCGGCTGGCGTCTCTCTACCGGGCGATGAACGACCTGACGAGCGCCCATTCCCTCCTCGCGTCCATCGAGGATGCGGGGGGCGACAACCCGCGCGCCTGGGAGGGACTTCGCGACATCCACCTGGCGCGCGGCGAGATGGTGCAGGCCTACGCGATGCAGAAGAAGCTGATCAAGCACAAGGGGAAGGCGGCGCCGCCCGCGGACCGGGCGCTGTTCAACGGGCTGCGGTACGAGAAGGCCCTCAAACGGCTCGCCGACGGGAAGGCCGACGACGCCGAGCGGCGGCTGCGCGACCTGATCAAGGAGGAGCCGCCCTTCGCCGCGGCTTTCGTCGCATTGGCGGAATCCCTCCGCGGCCGGGGGAATATCGATGAAGCGACGGCGCTCCTGCTCCAGGGGTTCCGCGCAACGCGCAACGCCGTCTTCCTCATCAAGCTCGAGGACCTGGGCATCGAGACGGAGCGGCCGCAGGCGATGATCGGCATCTACGCGGACCTCCTCCACGAGTTTCCCTCCGACTTCGAGGTCAACCTCTTCGCCGGCAAGTTCTACCTCCGGCTCGAGATGAACGACGAGGCGGTGGAACAGTTCTTGAAGGCCGAGCTCCTCGACCCCGAGCGGGAGTCGCTCCACATCCTGCTCGCGGAGGCGTTCCGGAGGAGGGGCCGGTATGAGTCCGCCTGCCAGCACTACCAGCGCGCCTTCGGGTACAAGCGGCGCTACCTCGTCCCGTTCCGGTGCGCGGAGTGCGGGACGTCCACGATCAAGTGGACCGCCCGCTGTCCCTCCTGCGGCGTCTGGAACGGCTTCGCGATCGACCACGGGCGGCGGGAGTACGCCGTCGCCGCCTCCGTCCGCTGACGCGGGGGGCGACCCGGGGACCGCTTCCCCGCCCTGCCGCGCCCGCCTCGCCTCCCGGATCACCGCGTTCAAGGAACGCCTTCTCGGAGAACTGTCCGCCCTCCTGTCGCTCCTGGCAACCCCGCGCCCCGAGCTCGGCCCGTCGGCCCTCCGAAGCTGGCCGTTGTGGACCGGCGGCGCCTTCGCGCGCCCCGGCGCAGAGAAGCCGTACGCCTTCGCCCTTTCGCTTTACGCCTACGAGGGTCCCGTGCGGGAGGGGATCCGCGCGGCGAAGTATGCGGGCCGGAGCGGTGCGGCCGCGCCGTTCGCGGAGGCTCTCGCGGAGGCGATCCGGGGCCCGTGGTCCGGATGGTTCCCGGACGGCCGCCGTCCGACGATCGTGCCCGTCCCCCTCCGCCCGCGGAAATACCTGCGGCGCGGCTACAACCTCCCGTCGCTCGTGGGCGCTGCGCTGGCGAAGCGGACCGGGTGGCCTTTTGCGCCCGCACTCCTCCGTCGAACGGGGGGGGACCGCCCCCAAGCGGGGCTGCCGCTCCGGGATCGGCGGGAGAACGTCCGGGAAGCCTTCTCCGCCGCCCCCGGCGCCGGGATGCCGCGGGAGATCCTTTTGCTCGACGACGTGCTCACCTCCGGCGCCACGGCGGAAAGCTGCGCCCGCGCCTTGAAAACGGCCGGGGCGGAGCATATAGTGGTCCTGACGGTGGCCCGCACCGTCCTTTGATCATTCCCTCCCCGGAGACCGGATGATCCCTCCGTTTTCGGCCGCCGTCCTGCAATTCCGGATCGACATGGGCGACGTCGAGGCCAACGCGGCGCGGGCATTCCGGCTCCTTGCGAAGGCCGCCGGCCGCGGCTCGCGCCTGTGCGTTCTCCCCGAGATGTGGAGCACGGGGTTCTTCTACGACGACCTGCCGGGGATCGCGCTCACGACGCCGGCGCTTCTGGCGCGGCTCCGGGCCTTCGCGGCCGAGCGCCGGATCGTCATCGCGGGCTCGCTCCCGGAGCGGGCGGGACGGTCCGTCTTCAACACGCTCACCGTCATCGACGAGACCGGGCGGATCGCCGGGACGTACCGCAAGACGCACCTGTTCACGCCGTCGGGAGAGCACCTCCACTTCCGGAGGGGGACCGCCGCCGGCGCCGCGAAGACCGCGGTCGGGAGGGTCGGCCCGCTCATCTGCTACGACCTGCGCTTCCCCGAGCTCGCCCGGAAATATTTCCTCGAAAGGGTGACGATCCTATGCGTCAGCGCGCAGTGGCCGACGGTCCGCAAGGCCCACTGGGAGCTGCTCGCCGCCGCGCGGGCGGTGGAGAACCAGTTGTACGTCGCGGCATCCAACGCGACGGGTCCGTCGGGCCCCTTCCGTTACTCGGGCGGTTCCGCGATCGTCTCGCCGATGGGCGACATTCTCGCCTCGGCCGGGGAGGAGGAAGGCATCGCGACGGCCGTCATCGACCCGTCGCAAGTCGAGGATGCCAGGAGGAGGATCCCGTGCGCGAAGGACCGCAACGAGCGGGCGTACCGGATGACCCGGCCCGGAAGGTGATCCCCCGCGGGAGGGTCGGGGCGCTGATGGCGCGCCTGCGGCGCCGCGGAAACCGGGTCGTCTTCACCAACGGATGCTTCGACATCCTTCACGCGGGCCATGCCCGGTACCTGCGCCGCGCCTCGGCGCTTGGGGACATCCTCGTCGTGGGGCTGAACGGCGACGCCTCCGTCCGCCGCCTCAAGGGGGCCGGCCGGCCGGTCCAGAAGGCGGACGACCGCGCCTACCTCCTCGCGTCGCTGGCCTGCGTCTCCTACGTCGTCGTGTTCGGGGAGGACACTCCGGCGGCCCTGATCGAAGAGGTGCGGCCGGACGTGCTCGTCAAGGGAGGCGACTGGAGAGGAAAGGAGATTGTTGGGGCGGCGTTCGTCCGGGCGCGGGGCGGAACGGTCCGGACGATCCGGTTCCTCCCGGGCCGGTCCACCAGCGCCATCATCCGCCGCGCGGCGATGACCCGCGTGGCCTCCCGCGCCGCCGGACCTTCTTTCATCGCGCGATCGACCGGAGTGCGGAGAGGAACAGGGCGATCTCCCGGCCCGTCGTGAAGGGGCCCGGGCTCACGCGCACGGTCCCTTCCGGGAAGGTCCCCTGGGTCCGGTGGGCGCCCGGCGAACAGTGGAGCCCCGCCCGCACGAGGATGCCGTAGCCGCTCTCGAGCCGCCGGCTCACTTCGGCCGGATCCATCCCCTCCACGGTGAACGACACGACGGAAGCGCACAGCGCCGGGTCCCGGGGCCCGGACACGGTCACCCGGGGGATCTCCTTCATCCCGTCGAAGAGTTCCTCGAGGAGCGCGGTCTCTCTCGCGCGGACCGCCGCCACCCCCCGCCTCAACAAGTACGAGAGCGCCACCCCCAGCCCCGCGATCCCGACGCTGTTCGGCGTCCCCGACTCCAGGTGGTCCGGGTAGAAGTCCGGTTGGGCATCGGACTCGGAGCGGCTCCCCGTCCCGCCCTCGATCAGAGGGGCGAGCGGCACGTCCTCCCGAACGTAGAGGAAGCCGGTCCCTTGCGGCCCGAGGAGCCCCTTGTGGCCCGGCGCGGCAAGCATGTCGACCTCCAGCCCGGAGAGGTCGATGGGGACCGAGCCGGCCGTCTGGGAGGCGTCGACGAGAGTTGCGATCCCGCGGGCCCGCGCCGCGCGGGCGATCTCCGCGACGGGCTGGATCGCCCCGGAGACGTTGGAGGCGTGAATGACGGCCGCGAGCCGGGTCTTCTTCCGGAAGGCGGCGACGAACGCCTCGGGGCTCACGCGCCCGTCCCGGTCCGCGGGGACGACGGTCACCGCCGTCCCCGCCTCCGCCATCCGCCGGAGCGGCCGCATGACGGAGTTGTGCTCCACCGACGTGGTCACGACGTGATCGCCGGGGCGGACGAAGCCCTTGATCGCCATGTTGAGCGCCGCGGTCGCGTTGGCCGTGAAGACGAACCGGGAGCTGTCGCTCCCCCCGAGCAGGGCGCACAGCCGCTCGCGCGCCGCGAAGAGGTCGCGCGCCGACCGGATGGCGAGGGCGTGCTCCGATCGGCCGGGGTTTCCGGCCCGCCGGATCGCCCCGGCGACGGCATCCGCGACTCCTTTGGGCTTCGGCAGGGAGGTGGCGGCGTTGTCGAGATAGACGAACGAACGGCGAGAAGACAGATTACGACTCCGAGGGGATCAGGAGGACGCGCCCCTTGCGCAGCGGCTTGCCGGGAGAAAGGTTGTTCCGCTCGGCGAGTTGCGCCACGGTGACGCCGTACGTCTTCGCGATCTTCCACAGCGTCTCGCCGGCCCGGACGATGTGCCGGGCCGACCTCTTCCCGGAATCGCTTCCGGGCGCCGCCCCGCCCCCGTGGGGGGGCAGGCGGAGCGTCCTGCCGGCTCTGAGCTTCGCGCCGGGTTTCAATCCGTTGGCCCGCGCCAGATCCTCGGCGGACACGCCGGCCCGCGCCGCGACCCGCACGAGCGTGTCGCCCCGCCGGATCGCGACCCAGGTCTTCGAGCGGGCCTTCCGCACGCCCCCGCCCGCCCGCGCCAAGAGCGCATCGAGCTGCTCGGGAGAGATTTCCGTCCCCGGCGACGCCTCCTCGGCGGAGAGCCCCGCCACGGGGATGACCAGTCGCTTCGCCCGCCCGATGCGGCTCGTCCTGAGTCCGTTCATCTCCCGGATCGTGGCGACCGGGACGCGGTATTTCCCGGAAAGCCCCTCGAGCGATTCGCCCTTGCGGAGGCGGTGGAGAAGAAAGGTGATCTTCGCATCGGTCCGGATCTCGGCCATCCGCTCCTGGGCGACCTCCCCGTACCCCCGCGGGAGGCGCAGTTCATAAGTCTCCCGGTTGGGCGGAGTACAGAACCGCCGGAGCTCCGGGTTCCACTCGTGGATCGCGTCGGCCGACAGCCCGATGATCGTCCCCAGGACCGCGAGGTCGGTGCCGCCCGGGACCTCGACCTTGTCGAACGCCAGCGGCTCCTTGATCTGGACATCCCCGAACCCGTATTTCGCCGGCTCCTTGGCGATGCTCAGCGCCGCGTACATCTTCGGCACGTAATCCTTCGTCTCCTGCTTGAGGTAGCGGCCGCGGATCAGGTCGGCATACTCGTCGGACCTGGACTTCGAGACGGCCTTGATGATCTTCCCCTCGCCCGCGTTGTACGCCGCGGCGGCGAGGTCCCACGACTCGAACAGGCCGTAGAGGTCCTTGAGGTAGGAGGCGGCGGCGTGCGTCGACTTCTCGTAATCCCGGCGCTCGTCGGCCCACCAGTCGATCCGGAGACCGTACCGCTTCGCCGTCCCCGCGATGAACTGCCAGGGCCCCGCGGCCCGCGCCACCGAATAGGCGTTGGGGGAGAAGCCGCTCTCGATCAGGGCGAGGTAGACGAGGTCGCCCGGCAGGCCGTATTTCTCCAGGATCCCGCGCATCAGCTCCGAGTACTTGCCGGAGCGGGAAAGCCACAATTCGAACTTCTTGCGGCCGGCACTCTGAAAATAGCGGATGAACTTTTTCACACGGCCGGCCAGTCCCGGAGGGACGTCCTCCTCGCTTTGGGGAATCTCATCCTGCCCTTCCGCTCCGGCGGCGAGCCCGGCGGGGGTCTCCGCGTCCTCGGCCTGCCGGTTCTTCAGCACCTGGGAATCGACTTCCCCGGGAAGAAGGACGCGGTCCGGGGCCTTCGTCTCCGGGGGGGCGGACAGGACGGGGACGGGCTCCGGGGGGATCTTCGATGGAACGGCGACGGGCGCGACGGGCTCTTGAGGCATCCCGGGACCGGAGGGGGCGGCCTGGGGCTGAGCGCCCGCCGCTTGGACCGGCTCCGGCGACCCTGGCGCGGCGGCTCCCCCAGGGGCGGGGAGCGAACCGGTCGAGGCCTGGGCGACGGCGGGCAACGGGACGGAGGCGGGCTCCGCCGCCCGACAAATGACGGAATTTGTTACCAGGAATACGAAAACAGCGATGACGCCCGTGGCATGCCTTGACCTGTTCCCGCCCAACGGCCCTCCGGGAGGAAAGCAATAAGTTGTTATTTTATTTGGCCAATCACATCTCGTCAAGGATTTTTGCCCGAGGGATTGTTGGCCCACCCGGGACCTCCCCTACAACGGCTCCTCCACGTACTCCCCATCCCGCTGCAACAGGTGGGCCGATGCGGGAAGTATCCGGGCCGAAACGAGGACTTCCCGCGCCCGCCGGCGCGCTTCCGCCGGGATCCGGATCGCCAGCCCGCAGTCCGAGGTCAAGCGGCGGGGGACCGGGATCAGCCGCATCGGGACCTTGGCCCCTTTCAGAGCCTTTTCGGCCGAAAGAACCTGGTGGGTGCCCCGGAAGATCAGGACGAGTTCCGAGGAGAACGAACGGGTCAACCGGCGACTCCCAAACGGATCGGCGGAATCGGCATCGCAACCATTATAATGGGAACCATGGTGCCGACCGCCCCCGTGTTCATGACCCCGCACGACCTGTCTCTCATCGCCTGGATCGGGATCATGTCCCTGATCGTCAACGTGCCGCTGGGGTACCTCCGCGAAGGAACACGGAAATATTCCGCCGGCTGGTTCCTTTGGGTCCACCTCTCCATCCCGCTCATCGCGTTCCTGCGGATCCACAACCGGCTGACACCGTGGGCCATCCCGGTCTTCGTCGCATTCGCCGTCGCGGGGCAGATCTTCGGCGGCCGGGCGCGGCGCCGCCGGAAGGCGGCCCCGTGAAAGGGGGCGTCCCGGTCTCCGCCGCCCTTGAGGAGGCCCTCGCGAACCTCGGCCTCGCCACGGTGATGATCCAGGTCCGGCTGGCGAGCCGGTGGGAGGAGATCGCGGGCGGCTTCCTGTCCGGGAAGACCTTCCCGTCCGTCCTCAGGCGCGGCGTCCTGACGGTGCTCGTGGAGAGCCATCCCCTCGCGCAGGAGCTCTCGCTTTCCAAGCCGCTGCTCCTCCGGAAGATCCGGGACGTCGCCGGGGAGGAGGCGGTCCGGGACATCCGGTTCCGGGTGGGTCCGCTTCCCGCAGCCGGGCGGATCCGAACCGGCGCAGGGGAGGGGGCCTCCGGCCGGGCCGCGGCGCTCCTCCCCGACGGGCTCGACAGGATCGCCGACCCCGAAACGCGGGAAATTCTGCTGGCCATCGCGCGCAAGGCCGCAGCACGGAGACCGGGAAAAGGACGAGGCGAGGGAACGATCTGACGCGACGGCGGCCCGCAGAGCGGCGCGGGACGGCTCAGGCCAGGACTTTCTGAAGCTTGAGGAGGATCGTGATGGCGGGGACGAACCCCTCCCCTTCCTCCGCGAGAACCTGTTTATAAAACGGACAGAACATGCAACTGTCCATCCTGGCGGCGTACGACCCCTGGACCTCTGCGCCGCAGAACGTTCCCGAGACCGCCCAGCAGGCGCGCCCACCGTTCTTCCCGCCGTTGACGCCGTCCACCCGGATCTCGACGGCGGCCGGACAAACTCCCTTTTCGGCGACTTTCGACCCGCCCGGCTCGCGGCCGCATCCCATCACGTCCCAGCAGTTCCGCTTGGGGCCGGACGTATCCGAAGAACCTTTCACCCGCTGACCCCCGGGACAAGAGACAACGATGAATCCCCGTATCAAGTTACTCGATTCTCGTTTCTCCGTCCATTCCCGGATGCCGGCCGACCGCGGCGACTTCGGGGCGGACCCGCCCCTTATCCGGGAAGCCGCTCATCCCCGCGGGCGGAGAGGATCACGAGCCCCGTGAGGATCTTCGGATAGAAAAAGGTCGTCTTCTGCGGGAGCACGTGCCCCGACAGGGAGACGTCCCGGAACTCCTGCATCGAGACCGGGTTCAGGAAGAAAGCCGCCTGGATCGCGCCCGACGCGAGATCGGCCGCCGCCTTGGCGGGCTCCTTGTAGTATTTCACGAACCGCCCCGCCGTCACCGCCTCCGGCGCGATCCCGAGGAGCTTCTCCAACAGGAAGCCGTGAAGAAGGACGACATCGAGCGGCCGCAGGGGCGGCGGGAACTTCGCCAGGTGCGTCGCGCAGAAATCCGTCAGATCCGGGAAGGTGACGAGGTGGTACCGCCCCCCCCCCGCGATCCAGGCGATCGCCTTCCCCTTGCGCCCCGCATCGGCCACCGCCTTCATCGCCTCAGCGGGCGTCCCGCCCCGCGTCTCCGACGGGAGGACGGCGCGCACCTTCGCGTCGAACCCGTCTTCCGAGAAGGCGGGCAGCGAGTGGATGCCCCTGTGGGTGGGAAGGATGACGATGCCCTCGTCGTCCATGTTGCAGAGGAACATCAGGACATGCTCGTAGGCGGCGTCGGACGAAACGCCGTGCCTCTTCCGCATCTCCTCGCGGTAAGCGAGCGCTGTCTCGTACCGGTGATGGCCGTCGGCGATGAAGACCTTCTTGTCTTCCATCGCCTTCACGGCCGCGGCGAGCGCCGCCGCGTCGGAGACCTTCCAGGCGCGGTGGAGAATGCCGAGGCCGTCCGTGGCCGCGAGGTCCGGCCGCCCGTCCATCCCCCGGCGCAGGGCGCGCAGGACAACGTCGCCGGGGTCCGAATAGAGCCCGAAGATGGGGCTCGTGTCGGCCTCCGTCGCACGCATCAGAGCGAGCCGGTCTTCCTTCGGCTTGGCCAGCGTCTTCTCGTGCGGGAAGACGTCCCCCTCTCCGAACGCCGAGAGCCGCAGCGCCCCCAGGAACCCCTTGCGGACGAAGCGTCCCATCCCCGGAATCCCGAACTCCTGTTCATAGTAGTAAAGGCACGGCTTCTCCTCCCGGACGAGCGTCCCCTCGGCAAGCCATTGGCGATAAGAGGAGGCCGCGCGGGTGTACTTGTTCCCGGACGGCCCGTCGCCCGGCCGGTCGAGCCCGAAGTCGATCCGGACGATGTTCCGGGGGTGCCGCTCGTGGAGGGCCTTCTGCTCCTCCGGGGAAATGACGTCGTAGGGAGGGGCGATCACGCGGGAGAGGTCGCCCGCGCGGGACGTGTCGAAACGGATTCCCCGGAACGGAGAGACGATGGCCATCGGCTTACCCCTTTGACAGGAAGTCGGTGATCGTTCGGAACGGGATGACCCCCTCGCGCAGAAGGGAGACCTCCCCCCCCTCGGCCCTCACCACGGTGGAGGCGGGCGAGGCGCCGGCCGCGCCCTCCGCCTTGCCCGCCGCGGGCGACGGCCCGTCCCACAGGACCCACTCCACTTCGCCGGTGAACTCCCGGACGATCTCCTCGGCGGTGCGCCAGATCCCGGGGTTCCCCGCGCGGTTGGCCGACGTGCCGGTGACGGCCCCTCCCAGCGCCCTGGCGAGGGCCCGGGCGATCGGGTGGTCTGGCACCCGGAGGCCGACGGTGGATCCCCCGGCGGTGACGGCGGGGAGCACGCCCGCGGCGGCGGGCAGGACGATCGTCAGCGCCCCCGGCCAGAACCGCCCCATGAGCCGGGCGGCGGCGTCGGGGATCTCGGCCGCCCAGTCGGGGGCGCGCGCCGGGTCGTCGAGGAGCAGGGGGATCGGCTTCCGTCCTTCGCGCCCCTTCGCGGCGAGCAGCCGCGAAAGCCCCGCGCGGGAGCGTGGATCGACGCCCAGGCCGTAGAGGGTGTCGGTGGGGTAGATGACCATCCCTCCCCGGCGCGCCGACTCGGCGACCTCCGCCGGGAAGAAGGCCACGCTCCCCCCGTCGAACCGGACAAGCCGGGTCACGCCGGGCGCTCTCCGGCGGGGACGGTCATCGCAACTCTTCGGCCGCCGCCGCGACGGCGGCCTCCATCATCTTCCGGCTCTTCCGGATCTTCTCCCGGATCGCCGGGTCGGAGACCGCCAGGATCCGGGCCGCGAGGTACCCCGCGTTCTGGGCGCCCGCCTTTCCCACCGCCATCGCGGCGACGGGCACGCCGGCGGGCATCTGGACGGTCGAGAGCAGGGCGTCGAACCCGAGGAGCATCGAGCCGGGGAGCGGCACGCCGATGACGGGGAGGATCGTCTCGGCGGCAACGCACCCCGCGAGGTGGGCGGCCATGCCCGCTCCCGCGATGATCAGCGCATATCCGTCCCGCTCGGCGTCCTTCGCCAGCTTCTGCGTCCGCGCCGGGGCGCGGTGCGCGGAAGCGACGGTCATCGTGTAGGGGATGCCGAACTCGGAGAGGACCCGCCCGGCCTCCTTCATCACTTCGGCGTCGGACCGGCTCCCCATGAGGATCAGGACTTTTCCCGCCATCCGCTTCAGGCCCCGCTCCTTTCCAGCGCCCGCCGGCCGATGTCGGTCCGGCAATAGGCGCCCTCCCAGTCGATCTTTTCCACCGCCCGGTAGGCGCGCGCGATGGCCCCCCGGATGTCATGGTCCACGGCGGTCACACCGAGGACCCGTCCCCCGTTCGTCACGAGCCTTCCGCCGGAGATCGCGGTGCCGGCGTGGAAAACCTGGACGCCGCCCACCCCTTCCGCCTCCTCGATGCCGGTGATGGGGAATCCTTTCCGGTAGGAGCCGGGGTATCCGCCCGACGCCATCACGACGCAGACGGCGGGCCGCGGGTCGATCTCCATCACGGCGTCGGTCAATTTCCCCTGCGCGCACTGCATGAGGAGCGGAACCAGATCGCCCGCAAGGCGCAGGAAGAGCGGCTGCGCTTCCGGGTCGCCGAACCGGACGTTGAACTCGAGGACCTTGGGCTCCCCGTTCTCGATCATCAGCCCGCCGTAGAGGATCCCCCGGAAGGGGGCCCCTTCGGCGCGCATCCCGGCCAGGAGCGGCTCGAAGATCCCCGTGATGACCTTCCGCTCGACCTCGGGCGTCACGACGGGCGCCGGCGAATAGGCTCCCATGCCGCCGGTGTTGGGTCCGGTGTCCCCGTCGCCGATCCGCTTGTGGTCCTGGGACGACGGCAGCGGGACGATCCTCTCCCCGTCGGTGAAGACGATGTAAGAGGCCTCCTCGCCGGTCAGGCACTCCTCGACGACCACGCGATCCCCCGCGGCGCCGAAGACCCGCTTCTCCATCACGTCGCGCAGGAAGGCGACCGCCTCCTCGTACGTCTGCGCGACGGCCACCCCCTTGCCCGCCGCCAGCCCGTCCGCCTTGATGACCACCGGGAGCCGGTGCGAGAGGACGTGCTGCACGGCGTCGTCGCAGTCGTCGAAGACGCGGAAAGGCGCAGTCGGGATCCCGTACTTCGCCAGGATGGTCTTCGTGAAGACCTTCGACCCCTCGAGCCGCGCGGCGGCCTTGTCCGGCCCGCACACGAGGAGCCCGTGCGTCTTGAGCGCGTCGGAGAGCCCCGCGGCGAGCGGCGCCTCGGGGCCGACGACGGTGAGGTCGACCCGCTTCGCGACGGCGAACTCCACGAGCTTCGGGATGTCGTCGACCGCGATCGGGACGAGCTCCGCGTGGCGCGCCATTCCCGGGTTGCCGGGCGCGGCGTAGATCTTCTCCACCAGGGGGCTCTGCGCGATCTTCCAGACGAGGGCGTGCTCGCGTCCCCCGCTTCCCACCACGAGGACCTTAAGGCCCAAGGCTCCCTCCTCCCGCGGCCGCGGGCGGTTCTTAATGCCTGAAGTGCCGGACGCCGGTTACGACCATCGCCATCCCGTGCTCGTCCGCCGCGGCGATGACCTCGGCGTCGCGGACCGATCCGCCCGGCTGGATGGCCGCCGTGGCCCCGGCCTCCGCCGCGACGTCGAGCCCGTCGCGGAACGGGAAGAAGGCGTCGGAGGCGACCACGGTCCCCTTCGTCGACCGCTGCGCCTTCATCACGGCGATCTTCGCCGAGTCGACCCGGCTCATCTGGCCGGCGCCGACCCCGACCGTCCGGTCCTTGAGGGCGAACACGATGGCGTTCGACTTGACGTGCTTGCACACCTTCCAGGCGAAGAGAAGCGCCTCGAGCTCCTCCTCGGTCGGCCTCCGCTTCGTCACGACCTTGAGGGCGGAGGAGTCGAGGAGGTGCCGGTCCGGCGTCA
>JAMDCN010000126.1 GCA_023489025.1 Deltaproteobacteria bacterium
ATCTACACTCTTTCCCTACACGACGCTCTTCCGATCTCGAGACGAACTCGAGGGAGAAGTCGACGATGACGGCGTAGAAGAGGAAGTCGATCGCCTTGTCGACGCACTTCATGTTGATCTTCCCGCCCGTCAGCGGCGTGATGACCATGTAGAAGAAGATCACCAGGGCGACTCCCGACACGATGGCGGAGAACAGGAACACGATCGGGATGAGCACCGAGCTCCACCACGGATTCGCCTTCACGGAACCGAAGATGAACCCCACGTATCCGTGGAGCAGAAACGCCGACGGAATCCCGATGATGGTGATCGTCTTGAGCGCCTTGTGGTCGAACTCCACCCCTTTCTCGCTCGTGTCGCGCGAGAAGAGGGAGAGGACCTTGTGGATCCACTTCATGACGCCGGACTCCCGCTCGGCCCACATGATCAGGTCGATCCGGTAGACGAACCAGATCTCCAGCAGGAGGACCGCCATGAGGTACCAGGCGTAGACGAACCCGAACATCGCCATCGCGGAGGACGTCTGCGGGGTCAGGAACATCTCGTAGCTCCGCTCGGGGTGCCCCAGGTGCGAGAGCAGCGGCAGCGGCGCCACCAGCAGGTAGGACAACGCCGTCAGGAGCGACAGCCGGTAGAGCGGCTGGACCTCCTTGACGTTGAATACCTTCACCAGGGACGCCAGGATGAACGCCCCGGCGACGACGCCGGTGATGTAGGGATAGATCACGATCAGCATCCCCCAGTGGACCTCGATCTCGTTCGGGTAGATGAACCCCTGGATCTGGGGGAGAAGCTCGTAGAACGTTTTCATGAGTTCCTGGCTCATCGGACCTCTCCGTCAAGGCTTGCGTAGTAGACTTTCGGCTCCGTGTTCAGTCCGGGCTTGAGCACGTGGATCTTGTTCATCCGCCGGAACCTCGCCAGGGGGCTCGCCCCGCTGTTGATGTCCCCGAAAATGCGCGCCTGGGTCGGGCAGACCTCGACGCACGCGGGGAGCAGGTCCTGGGAGACCCGGTGATAGCAGAACGTGCACTTGTCCGCCGTGTGGGTCTTCGGATTAAGGAAGCGCGCGCCGTACGGGCACGCCTGGATGCAATAGCGGCAGCCCACGCATGTCTTCTGGTTGACCAGGACGACGCCGTCCTCGGTCTGGAACGTCGCCCCCACGGGGCAGACCTGGACGCAGGGGGGATCGGCGCACTGGTTGCACAGCTTCGGCACGAAGAAGCTCCTCAGGATCTCCCGGTCGGACGTCGACTCCGGCACGCCTTCGGGCTTGGTCTCGACGGTCCTCACGACGACCTCGCCGTTCTTCCGGATGATGTAGCGCTCCACCCAGGTCCGGAAGTAGAACGGCTCCCGGGGGACGTCGTTCTCGGTCTTGCACGCGTCGACGCACCGGGTGCAGCCGATGCACTTGTCCACGGAGACCCCGAAACCGTACCATTTCCCCTTCCGGGGGGCCTCCTTCGCAAACGCCTTCGAGGGCAGGATCTTGAGGATCCCCCCGATCGCGCTCCCGGAGACGAGGAACGCAAGGACCTCCCGCAGGAATTTTCGTCTGCCGTTCACTATTCCACCTCCGGCGAATGCGGATAATGACATTGCCAGCACACGTACTTCTCCCCGTGGTTGGCCAGGTCCACCTTCGGCGCGTTCTTCGCCAGCCTGTCCCTCGCGTCCTTGGCATGGCACTTCCCGCAGAACTCCCGGTTCTGCGGCTTCGTCGGCTTGACGCTGCGCGGCGAGATCTTGTGCTGCAGCGGCGCCTGGTGGCAGGTGGTGCACTCCAACTGGACGTGGTGGGACACCGCCTTCGTGCGGGCGATCTCCCCGTGGCACGCCGAGCATTCCTTCGGGGTCGTCGGCGGCTTCGGGTCGTGCGGGTTGTGGCATGCGGCGCAGGCCTTGAGCGGGTTGTGGGCCACCGGGTTGATCTGCGGGAAGCCCCTGGGGCGCGACGGGTTATACGCGTGGCACAGGGGGCAGAACGACCGCTGCTGCGGGATGACCGGCTTGACCTTGTCGGGGTCCTCGGTGTGCGCCTTGGCGGGGCCGTGGCACGTCTCGCAGGAGAGGTCCTTGTGATAGCCCGTCTTCTTCTTCTCGTAGATCTTGTCGTGGCACTCCGCGCAGGCATGGAACCCGGCGTATTTCACAGGCTTGGCCCGTTCCACCTTGACCGCGTCCGCCCACTGGATCTTCACGTCCTTCATGGGCTTCGGGATCAGCACGATCACGACGAACGCCCCCAGGAGGGCCAACCCGGCGAAGACGACAAGAAGCCTCACGAGGGCGTCCGGCATTTTGGAAAAAAAGTTCTTCATTGCGCGCTCTTCCTCCTTGTTCCCGTGAAAGAAAAATGCGGAGGTGACGGGGCTCGGCTAAGGTATAGAAATCCCACGAGTGACACCGGTCCTGCGCAATCCCTCTACCGGCCGCCCCCCCCCGCGGTCCTCGTGGGTCTAAGCCAAATGCAATCGTGTTCCCATCTCCTGGATCCACGCTGGATGGATGAAACTTCGTTCCGAAGGTGTGCGTCGGCCAGGAGATCGCCATTGCCGGCCCAAAATGGAGTGGATATTACCCAGAATCCCGGGATGTGTCAATGAAAATGAGACTCTTTCAGAGAATGAGAAACGGTTTAAAACGCTGCGGTAATCAGTCCCCAAATCGGGTTTGATCGTCCATGCCTGCTTCGGACCCCCAAACCGATTGCGAACTGCGGAAATGCGCCGCCTTTCCCATTTCATGCCTCCGGTCTGTGTTTTATCCTTGACAGAATCACGTTAACATTGTAAAACGCTGTAATAAAAATTACCCGTTGCGAAGGGAATCCTGCTCAAGTCGGGGCTCGGGAATTCCCTTGATTTTGGAGATGAAATGAAAAATTGGGCGATATTTACCATCCCCTCCTTATTGATACTGCTAAGCAATTGTTCCGACACTGGAAGTTATTCCCAGCCGATCTTATATAATCATAAAAAACATATAGAAGAGGCGGGATTAACTTGTTTTGACTGCCATTCGCTGGTCATGACTCATCAAAAAGCCTCCATTCCCAATATTGAATATTGTCAAAATTGCCATAAAGAACCAATGACGAACAGCAAGGAAGAAGAAAAATTGGTCCGCCATATAAGTAATAAAGAGCGGATCCCCTGGGTACAAGTACATCGATTGCCCGACCACGCCTATTTTTCTCATCGCCGGCATGTCACATTAGGAAAAATTGCATGCCAGCAATGTCATGGAAACGTGGCCGAAATGACCCTTCCATTTTCAAGGCCCGCGGTTGTACTTAAAATGAAGTTTTGCATACAGTGCCATGAAAAAAACCGCGTGAACACGGATTGCGCAACGTGCCATCGCTGAGGCTCGGGAGCAGGTCATGAAAATCTCGCGTCGCGATTTTCTTCACTTGTTAGGGGTTACAGGGGCTCTCGCCGGGGGGATCTCCCAGGTGTGGGCCATCCCGGACAAGTGGAGGGACAAGCTCCGGTCCGGCCCCCGCATCGAAACCTGGAAAGTATCGACATGCGGGCAGTGTCCGGCCGGGTGTGGCATTCGTATTCGCATGATCGACGATATCCCGGTTCGGATTCTCGGCAATCCAATCGCTCCCGTAAACAGAGGGTTTACCTGCCCGATGGGGGAATCCGGCCTGGAACTTCTCTATCACCCCGACCGGATCACCCAACCCATGCGGCGGAAGGGGAAAAAGGGAGAGCCAGGCTGGGAATCCATATCCTGGGATGAGGCCATAAAACAAATTACTCAAAGGCTTCAGGGTCTTGTGAAGGAAAAACAAACCGGCAGCTTCGGCTTTTTAATGGGAGACCGAAACACGCAGCTCACGCAGTTTGCTGGAATGTTTACCACCCGTTTCGGTTCTTCCAACTTTTTCCCCTGGCGCACCCCGGGAATCAACGAACTCGGTTTCTGGCAATCCTGCGGGGAATTTCCACCCTTTTCTTTCGACCTGACGCGGACGGATTATCTCATCACGTTCGGCACGAATCTCCTGGAGGAACCTCCGTCTCCTGTCTACTTTAACCGCATCTACGGAAAACTGAAGGAAAGCCGGCTGCAATCGGGCCTGAAGATGGCGCACGTGGACGCACGCATGTCCCAGGCCGGGAAAAACGCGACGGAATGGGTTCAGATCCGGCCGGGAAGCATGGGGGCCCTTGCCCTCGGGATGGCGTACGTAATCATTCGAGACAAAAATTACGACCAGGACTTCATCAACCTTCACGCCCGGGACTTCCAAAAAGGGAATGGGAATTTTCTGGATCTGGTCACCCGTGATTATTCCCCGGAGAGGGTTTCCGGAGTTACCGGAGTGCCTCCGGAAACCATCATTCGGCTGGCCCGGGCATTCGGCTCCGCCAAAGCGCCCCTGGCGCTCTCCGGCGGCACCTCGGATACGAGCGAAACGGCCCTTTTTACACAGTGGGCGGTAGCAAGTCTCAACGCCCTCTCGGGAAGTTTTTCTGCGAACGGTTTATGGCGAGAACCGGTCCGGATCCCCTGGGAACCGGCCTCCGTCTCCGCCTTCAATCCCCGGTCGACTTCCTTTCACCTCAAATCCCGGAATGCTCTCGATACCGATATGCCCGCCTCCTGGGTCGCGGAGCAATTGCCAAAATTGATTTCTGCCGGGAAAATCCCCGACCTGAAGATGTTGATGATCGCCCAGGTCAACCCGGCCTACCAGGCAACGAACCAGCAGATGTGGAAGGATTGGCTTGGTCGTATTCCTCTTGTCGTTCAATTCGCTACGCTTCTCGACGATACATCTCCCCATGCGGATATCGTACTGCCCACGACCACTTATCTGGAGCAATGGGACCTGACGCTGCCGGTCCAGAATCTCCCTTTCTCCCAGCTGGGTCTGCAGCAGCCGGTTGTGCCCCCATTGACAGGCGCTCGCCCGGTTGGGGATGTTCTCCTTCAACTTGGAAAGGGACCGGGGGTCAGTCCATTTCCGGAAAGCGGTGCCAAGTCTTATGGGGAGTACGTCCAGGCACAGATGAAGCAGATCTTCGCTTCGGGGAAAGGAACTCCCTATTTTGAAGTGGTTTCCCTCGCCTTCCTGGAAGAGTTGCGCAAGCGCGGCTGGCAGGTATATAGCTACCCCGCGTTTTCCGATTTCTGGCGTTTGCTTCAGGAAAAAGGGGGCTGGTGGGATCCCGGGGAATATCCCGTGGTGGACTGGAAAAGGGGAAGGACCTTCACCTTCCCCACCGTTCCCCGATTGGCGAAACTGTTGGAAGAAAGATCGGCTCTGAAGTCGGGCGAAGAAACGCAAAAAAGAAACCAACCGCCTCACCTGTGGCTGGAAGAGAACGTCAAAAAGCCGGAAACCCCGGATTCTTTCATCCTGACCCCCTTTACGACCCTGATGAATATGGCCGGAGACGGGGCCAGCCAGCCTCTTTTGCAGGAGTTGTTCGGGCTATACCCCCGGCTGTATTGGATTACGTGGGCGGAGATGAACCCCAAGAGGGCCAGGGACTTATCGATCAAGGACGGCGATCTCATCCGTGTGGCATCCAAGAAGGGCTCTTTCACGATTCCCGTTAAGATCGTTCCAACGGTTTCTCCGGAAATTCTGTCCGTTCCTTTCGGCCAGGGTCATTCGCAATTGGGGAGGTATGCCAAAAACGTCGGCACGAACCCGGTCACGATCCTCGATCACCGCGTAGACCCGCTCAGCGGTCGCAATTCATGGAATTCCACGCATGTCCGCGTGGAAAAGATCAGGAAATAGGGGCGCGAAGAATGAAGTGGGGAATGGTCATCGACCTGCAGAAATGCACAGGATGCGGAGAGTGCGTGGCCGCCTGCAAACGGGAAAACAACGTGGCCATCGTGGAGCCCGGGGAATCGGCGATGGGCCGGACCATGCTGTGGATGGACATGCTCACGATCTACGAAGGGGAATATCCCCGGCTTCGAGTCCGGCAAATCCCGCGGCCGTGCATGCAATGCGACCATCCTCCCTGCACGAAAGTCTGCCCGGTCCGCGCCACCTACATCAACGAGGAAGGAATCGTGGCACAGATTTATCCCCAGTGCATCGGTTGCCGATACTGCATGGCGGCCTGCCCCTACACGGTGAAATCGTTCAACTGGTACAAACCGGAATGGACGCCGGGTATCCGCGATACCGTCAACCCGGATGTTTCGGTCCGGCCCGTCGGAGTGGTGGAGAAGTGCACGTTTTGCGTCCATCGCCGGCAAAAAGCGAAGGAACAGGCGAAATCAGAGGCCCGGGAACCGCGGGAGAACGATTACCAGCCGGCGTGCGCCGAAGGATGCCCCACCGGAGCGATCGTTTTCGGAGACCTCGAGAATTCCGGTCACTTGGTGAACCACCTCGCACATAGCCCCCGCGCCACGAGGCTGCTGGAAGACCTGGGAACCGAGCCCAAAGTCATTTATTTAAAAGAGGTGGATTAAATGGATGATCTTTCCGCTCGGCCCCATCCGGATGCTCCCCTCTTGCGGCCCATAGAAAGGCCGGCAAGGAATTTCTACCTGATCGTGGGAATCTTGCTGGCGATCATCCTCTACACAGGGTTTGTTTATCTTCGCCAGATTCTTTTCGGTCTGGGAGTCACCGGGATGGCACAACCCGTGACCTGGGGTTTTTACATCATCAATTTCGTGTTTTTCATCGGAATCAGCCATGCCGGAACGCTGATCTCGGCGATCCTGCGCCTTTCCAAAGCCGAGTGGCGGCGGCCGATCACCCGCATGGCGGAAGTCATCACGGCAATCGTGCTTGCCATCGGAGGATTGCATCCGATCATCGATCTGGGCCGACCGGACAGGATGTCGCATCTTTTTTTCAACGGCCGATTGCAATCTCCCCTGCTTTGGGATATCACGAGTATCACCGCGTATTTCACAGCCAGTACGGTCTACCTCTACATTCCCCTGATCCCGGACATCGCCATCCTGCGTGATCGGGGCGTAAAACCCAGATGGTTGTATGAATTTCTCTCCTGGGGCTGGCAGGGAACCGAACACCAACACAAGGTGCTGGATCGGGCGATGAACATCCTCATGGTGATCGTGATCCCCATTGCGGTTTCGGTCCACACCATCATCTCCTATATCTTCGCCATGACCGTGCAGCCCGGGTGGCACAGCACCATTTTCGGACCGTACTTCGTGGTCGGGGCCATCTTCTCCGGCATTGCCGCAATCCTCGTCCTGATGATCGTGTTCCGCAAGGTCTTCCGCCTGGAAGGCTATCTGAAGCATATCCACTTCAACTATCTTTCCATTCTGCTGTTGATCATGTCGCTGCTATGGTTCTATTTCACTTTTTCGGAATACCTGACCGGTTATTACGGTCATGAACCGAACGAAATGCGGGTGTTCTGGTACAAATTCACGGGGGATTTCGCCCCCTATTTCTGGACCATGGTATTCTGCAACTTTTTCCTCCCGGTTCTCCTGCTCAGCAACCGGAAGACCCGCACGATCCCGGGCATTTTAATCGCCTCCCTCTCCGTGATTATCGGCATGTGGCTGGAACGGCTGATCATCGTCGTTCCCTCCCTGGCCAATCCCCGTTTGCCGTATCCGACGGGGATCTACATCCCGACCCACACCGAATGGATGTTATTTGTCGGAGGAATATCGGTCTTCGTTTTGGGTTACATGATCTTTGCGCGCTTTTTCCCCGTGATCTCCATCTGGGAGATCGAAGAAGGACGCAAGGAAAGCGCGAAGATCGTTACCGAGCGGATTTCGTCCTACATGCCGGACCCCGAGCCGTCTTCCTCAGGAGAATAAAGAGATGAATAAAAAAATGATCGAAGGTCTTCAGATGATCTCAATCTCGTTAATCTGGGTCTTATTTACCGGGATTGCCGTATGGATCGTTAACTTGATCAAGGAATCCCTCAAGCTTCACGACGCGCCGGATGCCTCCGTTGCGATCAGCATTGTCGCTATTCTCATCTTTTTGGTTTTGGCGTCGGTTTTAACTTATGTTTTCATCGGTTTGAGGAAAGGCCGAAAAGAGGATAAAGAGACGGAAACAAATCCTGCGCCAGGATAGAATGAAAACAGAAGAGGATTTCGGAGGGGAACAACCGCCATGCAAAAGAAAAAAGCTTTCGGTGTGGAACTGTTCATTTTCGGGATACTCTTCTGTTTCGCGGTGACAGGCTCAGGGTGCGGCGAGGGAAGCGGAAAAAAAGAGGCGGGCGCCCCCGGAAAGAGCGTCGCGAAACCGGAGCAGGTTCAGGTGCAGAGAGTCTCCCTGGTCAGCGATCTTGTCGAGGGGAGAAAGATTTTCGAAGCGAAGAACTGCAGCCAGTGCCATTCGATCTTCGAACGAGAGAGGAAGGTGGGGCCCAAGCTGAAGTCCACACGGTTTTACGGGAGCTTCCTGGATATCTTCTCGCGCCTCTGGAACCACGCACCGGCGATGGCGGTCCACATGAGAAAAGAGGTGCTGGAACGGCCGCAATTCAGCACGACCGAGTTGAATCAACTGGTCTCTTTTCTCTACATGTTGCCTTATCTGGGCCAGCCCGGAGATCCACGGCGAGGGGAGGCCCTGCTGAAAGAAAAGGCCTGCTTTTCCTGTCATTCTCTTGGCGGAAGAGGGAAAAAGGGCGGGATCAGCCTGGATTCCTTGACAGCCTTCCAGTCGCAGGTCGTTCTGTTGCAGCGGATGTGGAACCATGGCCCGGCGATGCTCAGCCAGATGGCGGCCACACGCACCCCCATCCCCACTTTTTCCGGAAACGACATCACGGACCTCTTTGCGGCATTGACGGAGCAGGGAAAAGAGAGCAGGAAAGTATTCCTGGGAGTGGGAAGCGTGGTTAATGGCCAAAAAATGTTCACGGAAAAAGGGTGCATAAAATGCCACCCCATCTTTGGAAAGGGAGGCAAGGAGGCGCCGGACCTGGGAAAAGCCGTTTCCCAATCCAATGTGACGATGCTTTCGACACGATTGTGGAACCACGCCGCGGTGATGCGGGAAAAGTTCCGGCAAAAGAATTTGGAATGGCCCAAATTCTCGGAAACGGAGATGAACGATCTGATCGTATTCCTTTATTCGCTCAACTATGAAGACAAACCGGGCGATCCCAAAAAAGGTGAGGAAGTTTTCCGACGGAAGAAATGCGCGGATTGCCATTTTAAGACCGTTGCGGATAAACAGAAAATCGTCGGCGACATCAAGTCGGTGAATTCCATCCAGTTCGCCACGCTGTTATGGAATCACATCCCTTCCATGGAGGCGTCCATGGTGATCCACGGGGTTCCCTGGCCAGAAATGAGCGGCGAGGAACTGCGGGGCGTACTGGCTTATCTCCAAAGCCAATAAGAAAGGTGCGCCAGGAAGCGGACACGGGGTGGGTTTCTCTCACTGCGCCAGGACGTCCAGTTCTTCCTCTGCAACCTCCGCTCTTCGGAAGAGGAACTGCTGGTCACCGATGTACGGGTGCACTCCGTCTTCGCTCACGTAGAATTCGCCGTTCATGATCGGAATGGCGATCCGCAGGAGCATCGTGTATACGAACAGCCCTGTCGCCCAGATCCCCATCGTAACCAGCAACTCGATCCCGGTCGGGGAATACTCGTAGAAATCCCCGAGCACGTCCGGAACGAACCCCGGTACAACGAGCCCCATCCCCTTCTCGATGTAGACGCCTATGAAGATTAGGATGCTGCCGATGTTGAGCGTTACGAAGTTCTCCCTCGTCTGAGGAATAAGGAAGAGGAGGAAGGCCGAAACGTTGAAAAAAGTCGCGGTCCAGATGAACGAAACCAGGTCCGAATGGCCGTTCAGCCCCTGGTAGAGGTATTTCATCGGCGCCAGGTGGGCGGTATCGGAGTAGTACTCCTTGAAGACCTCCGCTCCCAGCAGGAACAGGTTGATGAACATCGCGTAGGCGATGAGTTCGGCGACCTTGAAGATCGCCTCGTCCCTGATCTCGAAATTCGTCCACTTCCGGATGACCTGGAAGAGGAGGATCATGAAGGCCGGCCCGGAGCAAAATGCCGACGCGAGGAACCGCGGGGCGAGGATCGAGGCGTTCCAGAAGGGCCGCGCCGCCAACCCGTTGTAGAGGAACGCGGTCACCGTGTGGATGGAGATCGCCGCCGGAATGGAAAACAAGAGGAGCGGCAAGACGTACTTCATGTTCGGTTGGCGCTTGTAGTAGAGGCTGTACAGCATGTAGCCCGCGATCACGAAGTTTAAGACCAGGTACGTGTTCAGGACCACGACGTCCCACGCCAGGAGGGATTGCGGAAAGTTCAGAATCCCGATCTTCGGGATCAGGTGCCAGAAGCGGTCCGGCCGTCCGAGATCGACCGTGACGAACAGGAGGCACATCACCATCGCGGAAACGGCCAGGAGCTCGCCGAGGATCGCGATCTCCTTGATCGGCTTCCATTTGTAGACGTAGGCCGGGATGACGAGCAGGACGGCGGCCGCCGCCACTCCCACAAGGAAGGTAAAGTTGGAGATGTAGAAACCCCAGGACACCTGGTCCCGCATCGCGGTGACGATCAGCCCGCTGTACAGCTGGCTGATATACGCCGTTGTCCCGATCACCATGAGGGCCAGCAGGAAAGTGACCCAGGCGTAGTAAATTTTACTCCCCTTCCTCAGGAGGACGAAGCACCCCTTGAGAAAAGCCCAAACTTTCTTCATCGATTTCCTCCCCTGCCGGTCACACGGAGTAGAAGTAATAGAACTTCGGCTGGGTATTTAATTCCTCCTTGAGGATGAACACCCGCTTGTTTTCGATCACGTAGCGGATCTCGCTGTCCGGGTCGAGCAGGTTCCCGAACTTGCGTGCCCCCACGGGGCAGACCTCGACGCACGCCGGGTACCTGCCTTCCTGCTCCCGCGTGCGCTGGATGCAGAAGGTGCACTTTTCCACAACCCCCACGGGCCTCGGGCGGTTTCCCAGGTAATGCGTGTCGGGGTTCATCTCCCCGGCCGGCAGCCCGGGCTTCTTCCAATTGAAGTGCCTGGCCCCGTAAGGACACGCCGCCATGCAGTACCGGCACCCGATGCACCAGTTGTAATCCACGACGACGATCCCGTCGTTTTCCTTCCAGGTCGCCTGGACCGGGCAAACCTTGGTGCACGGCGCGTTTTCGCACTGGTGGCACTGGACGGGCATGTAAAAATACCCTTCCTCGGGCACATTCGACGGGTTGTAGTAATGCTCGGCATGCTCCAGGTCGACGCCCCTTTCCTTCGCCAGGCGGAGCACCCGGATCCAATGGATCTG
This sequence comes from Deltaproteobacteria bacterium, assembly GCA_023489025.1. Next base: position 11,289 of record JAMDCN010000126.1, read on the forward strand.
GGGGTCGCGGGACTGGTTGTTCTCGGTCACGCACCCGTACTCGCACCTGCGGCAGCCGATGCATCGGGACAGGTCCAGGCCGTACCCGAACAGGACGCCCTCGACGGGGGGGGTAGCCTTGACCTTCACCGCTTTGCCGAATTGGGCGCTGTACTCCTTTTCAAGCCTGGCGAGTATCTTGTCGCGCTCGGGTCTGCCGAGCTCCCGGAAATTCTTCTGGAAGAATGCCTCCCAGGCCGAGGCGGAGGCATCCTTGCCGGGAAAAGCCAGGGCGCCCAGTCCCGCGGCCAATCCCTTCAATGCTTTGCGGCGCGTGAGCCGGAACACCTGTTTATCGTGCGTACCTTTATCCGACATGACGCTCTCTCCTTGCGGTAGCGGTTGAAACACCTTCACTTAATGTATTCCGGACGAAGGGGCGGCGGCTTCGGCTGAATCGCTTTGAACCGGGGGTTGTGCGGGTTATGGCAATGAGCGCATAGCAGGTACTCCTTTTTCCCGTTCCATAGCCCTGTACGCTTCCCGTGGACGCCTACCTTCCAGTCGCGGTACTTGTCGCCGTGGCACTGGCCGCAAAGCCTGTAACTTTCCGTAAAGTCGATCAGCTCACCGGAGACCAACCGCAGCTTGTCGCGATTTTTCATGTCGTGGCAGTCCAGGCACCAACGTTCCTTCTCGGCGTGGTTTTTCAGCTCGATATTGGTGTGCTCGTCCTTGAGCACACGGCGGTTCGGGTTGGGAGTCATTTCCTTGTGGCACTCGGAGCAGGGAAAGATCCCCTCCGTAAACGGAGGTGGCGGAACCATATAGGAAGTTTCGCTATCCGCCTTCGGGGGGGTGTGCCAAAATTCCCGACGCCCGGCCTGTCCCGCATCCGCCACGCAAAGCATGGTGGCTGCCAGCGCCACGATGCATAAATAGTACATGCCTCGACTGCTCATCTCACGCCTCACCTGA
>JAMDCN010000143.1 GCA_023489025.1 Deltaproteobacteria bacterium
TCCGCGTCCGCCTGGGGGCGCTCACTCCCGCGGAGGTCGCCGTCGAGATCCGGTACGGATTCTACGATGCCGCCGGGCGGGTGCGCATGGGGACCATCCTGTCGGCGCGCCACGACGGGCGCGACGGCGACGAGGAGATCTACCGGGTGGAGATCCCGTGCGCGGGTAGCGGCCGGTACGGGTTCGCCGCGCGGGTCCTTCCGCGGCACCCGGACCTCGCGAGCGCCCTCACCCCCCTCCGGATGACATGGGAGGAAGCGGCTCCCGGCGCTTGAGTGGCGGAACGTCTCCGCCCGCGTCGCGTCACGGAACCAACTCGCGGCCTTTGCGGAAACGCTTGATGAGGGTGGGCAGGAAGAGGGAGAAGACGAGGAGCAGGACGGGGAAGAGCAGGTCGAACGTCAGCAGGTCCGCCGGCCGCCGGTACGTGGCCAGGGCGTCCCTCATCGCCCCCACGAAATAGGTGAATATGAAGACGGGCGGCAGCAGCCCCAGCACCGTCACGAGGAGGTAGTCGCGGAAGCGGATCCGCGTCGCCCCGGCGGCGTAGTTGAGGACTATGAAGGGGAACCAGAAGATCCGCAGGTAGAAGATGACGGAAAACCCCTCCTCGGCCGCCTTTCGGTCGAGCCACGGCATCCTGCTCTCGAGGAACCCGCGGGCGACCCCGTGAAGGAAGTACCTCCCGAGGTAGAATGAGATGGAAGCCCCGAGCGTATCGGCCGCGAGGTTGTACAGCATCCCGTAGAATTTCCCGAAGATGACCGCCCCCGCGATGGTGAACGGGGTGGCGGGGAGCAAGAGCACCCCCAGCGTGTAGATGAAGATGAAGAGCGCGGGCCCCAGCGGCCCCGCGGCCTGGACGAGAACGTCCAGCTTCCCGACCAGCGCCTTTCTTCCCCCGTGCGTCCGGAACAGGGCGCCCGTCGGGGTGAAGAACAGGAAGTACGCGGCCCCCGCGACGAGGAGCAGAAACGCGGCGAGCTTGAGGTAGTCCCTCAAGGTCCGCTTACGCACGTTGGTGCCCTCGGGTCATGTCGGAATATTACACTACCCTCGGGCTTGTGGGTTGTGGGCGAGGGACACTCCTTTGTGGATGGTGTCGCGGGCACAGGGTGGCTGGTGGGTTGTGTGCCTGTTACAATACAAAATCACGCAATTATCGCGGAAGGGGGGACGGACATGCGAGGGAACCGGTTCGGGAAGGGGATCGCGCTGGTGCTGGTGGCGGCGATGGGGGCGCTCTCCGCGGGGTGCTTCGGCAAGTTCCAGCTGACGCGGAAGGTGTACGACATAAACAGGTCGATCGACGACAAGTACGTCCGCAGCGCGGCGACGTGGATCTTCGTCATCGTGCCGGTGTACGGTTTCGCGGCGCTGCTCGACCTGATCGTCTTCAACGTGATCGAGTTCTGGTCGGGCGAGAACCCCGTCGCCTCCGCCCCGGTGACGAAGGTGTACGCGCAGGGGAACGGGAAGGCGGTCCTCACCCTCTCCCGCGACGGTTCCGCGACGGTGGCGGTGATCGAGCGGTACGAAGGGGAGAGGCTCGTCTCCACCCTCCGGGTCCGCGACGACGGGCGGGGAAAGGTCGCAGCGGTCGAGACGGCGGCGGGAGGGAAGGTCCGCGAGGTCGTCGCGCTTGCGGCGCCCGACGGGTCGGTGGACGTTACGGTCGCCACGGCGACGGATACGCGTACGGAACGGTACGCGGCGTCGGCCGTCCGGTCGCAGGAAACGCGCGCGGCCCGGATCGCGTCGGAAGTCGCGCAGTCGTCGCGGGGCGCCGCGGGGACGATCCCCCTGGCCGCCGCCGCGCGTGTCCCGGCATACGGGGGATGAGCGGCCCGGTTATAAAAATAATTGCGGATCAAGTTCTGGACGCAGGGCGCAGCGGGAGGTTCCACGCAGCGGCGTCTGGAGCGCAGCGGAGACAGGGATGTCGGGAGCAAGCGGAGGCGCAGGCGAGGAGACCATGGATGGTCGACGAGCCGTAGCGGAGTGGAAGCCCCCCGCGAGCCCGGAGTCCCTGGTGTCAGAATGCTGGTGTATTTATGAACTGAATCATGAACTGGTTTTCCTGGAGGCACGATGAGATTCCCCGGCATTCCGTTGCGCGATCGCGGGCTGCAGTTCAAGCTCACGATGGTCATGCTGATCCTCTTCGCCTGCTCCATCGGGTCGGTGTACATCCCGTACGTTTTCGGGAGGGACTCGCTGAAGAGGGACCTCGAGAACAGCTTCCTCGAACTCTCCAACGCGATCAGCGTCAGCGTCGACCAGTTGACGACGCCGGGGGCCTCCGAGGAGGAACGCCTGTACCATTACGTGGAATCCCTGAAGAAGACGGGGATCCGCGAAGTGTCGATCGTCGGGGAGGACATGGGTGTCATCGACAGCACGAACCCCAAGGCGATCGGCCGCCCCGCGAAGATCAAGCTGCCGCCCGAAAAACTGGTGATCAATGCGACGTTCGGCGAAAGTTCGGGGGAGAAGATCCAGTCCCGCGACCTCGTAGTGCCGGTCAAGGTGGTGGGGGACACCCTGGGGTACATCCACGTGCGGATGCGGATCGAGGATTTCACCGAACCGATCCGGAAGAATCTCTACCTGCGCCTCTTCAGCACCCTCCTCATCTTCTCGGGCGGGCTCGTCCTCGCGGTCATCATCTCCGCCCACTACGTCTCCCCCGTGGTGCGGCTGGCGCATGCCGCCGAGACCGTGGCCGCCGGGGACCTTTCGCAGGAGCTTCCCGTGGAGGGGAAGGACGAGGTGGGACGTCTCACCCGTTCCTTCAACGAGATGATCGTCCGGCTCCGGCAGAACCGGGCGCTCGAGGAGGCGGTCCGGGAGAACCGGTACCTGACGCATCTCGGGAAGCTCTCCTCGGGGGTGGCCCACGAGATCCGCAATCCCCTGAACTTCATCGGCCTCGCGGTGGACCACCTCGACGCGGTGACGGAGGGGAAAGGTTCCGGGGGGGAGGCGGAGAAACGCCAGGTCATCGTAAGGATCAAGGAGGAGATCGGGCGGCTGAACGAGCTGGTGACCAACTTCATCCTGTACGGGCGTCCGCCGGAGCTGCAGCGGGCGTCCGTCCGGATTCCCGAGCTGGTGGACGGCGTGCTGCGGATGGCGGAGGATCGTCTCCGCGCGCAATCGATCTCCTGCCGCACGGAATTCGGGGGCGCCGGGGAGATCCACGCCGATCCGGACATGCTGCGGAGGGCGCTGGTGAACCTGGTGGGGAACGCCGTCGACGCGATGCCGAACGGCGGAACGCTGTCCGTTTCCGCGGGACCCCGACCCGACGGGAGATACTCCATCGTTCTGGAGGACACGGGTGTAGGCATCCCGGCGGAAGACCGGGAAAGGATCTTCGAGCCGTACTTCACCACCAAGCCGTCCGGGCTGGGGCTCGGGCTGGTCCTCACGAAGAAGATCGTCGACGCCCACGGGGGGGAGATGTTCGTGGATTCCACCCCCGGGAAAGGGACGCGGATCGAGGTCGCGCTTCCTGCGGCCCCCCCCGCGGAAGGGGCGCGAGGATGAAGGGGACCGTCCTCGTCGTCGACGACGAGCGAAACCAGCGGGAGATCCTCGGCGCGATCCTCAAGAGCGAGGGGTACATCCCGCTGCTGGCCTCCGGGGGGTCGGAGGCGCTGCGGCTCCTCGAGCGGGAGGCCGTCGACCTCGTGATCACCGACCTCGTCATGCCGGGGATGACGGGGGAGGAGCTGATCGACGCGGTCCTCGCCCGCAACCCCGGGATGCCCATCCTGCTCAGCAGCGCCTACGGCACGATCCAGACGGCGGTCGACGCGATCAAGAAGGGGGCGTACTACTACTTCGAAAAGCCGGTCGACCGGGCCCGCCTGCTGATCATCGTCGAACGGGCCATCGAGAACCTGCACCTGCGCGAGTCCCACCGGGTGCTGTCGGAGAAGCTCTTCCCCGGCGCCGTCCCGATCCTAGGCGAGCACGCGGCGATCCGCGAGATCAAGCGGATCCTGCCGCGCGTCGCGAGGAGCGAGAGCACCATCCTCCTCACCGGCGAGAGCGGCACGGGGAAGGAGGTGATCGCCCGCAACGTCCATTCCATGAGCGGCCGCAGCGCCGCCCCGTTCCTCGCGGTCAACTGCGCCTCCCTCCCGGACACCCTGTTCGAGAGCGAGCTGTTCGGCCACGAGCGCGGGGCCTTCACCGGAGCGGTGCGCCGGGAGATCGGTCTTTTCGAGGCCGCGGGAGGGGGGACGATCTTCCTCGACGAGATCGCCGAGATCAAGCTGGAGACCCAGGCGAAGCTGCTGCGCGCCTTGCAGGAAAAGGAGATCCGCCGGATCGGCGGCAAGGAGAACATCCCCGTCGATGTCCGGATCGTCGCGGCGACGAACCGGGATCTCGACGATGCCGTGCGGGAAGGGAAGTTCCGGGCGGACCTCTTCTATCGGTTGAACATCGTGAAGCTCACCCTCCCGCCCCTGCGGGACCGGATCTCCGACATCCCCCTCCTTGCGGAGCACTTCCTCGCGAAGCACGGCGAGAAGGGCGTTCCTCCGGTGCGCGAGATCACGAAGGAGGCGATGCGGCTCCTGATGCGATACCCGTGGCCCGGGAACATCCGCGAACTTTCCTCCGTCGTCGAGCGGGCGGTCGTCCTCTCGGAAGGCGGGAAGATCGGGCCCGGGGAGCTGCCGCTGGAACTGCGCGAGGGTGCGGATGCCGTCCCCGCGAGGGCGTTCGACCTTCCTCTCCGGGGGGTGGAGTTCGAGAAGGTCGAGGAGCACCTGCTGCGGCAGGCGGTGGGGCGTTCCGGGGGGGTTCACACCCGGGGGGCCGAACTGCTTCGGATGAGCTACAAGGCGTACATCTACCGCTTGAAGAAGTTCGGGATCCTTCCTCCCTGACCGATTCCCCAAATGGGGAATGCCTGCCTCCAATGGGGAGGCAGGCGGGGGGCTCTTCGCGGGTCGCCATTGGCGACTTGAATGGTTTCAGTGGGTTGTATCTGTCGGAACGGTTGGCACCGTCCTTGAATGATCCCATGCAAGCATCCAAATACTCCCTTCGGAGGGGAAACGAAATGAAGAAGATTTTCGCGGTAGTGATGGCAGTTGCGTTTGTGTTCTCGGTCGCGGGCTTCGCGGTCGCGGCGCAGCATGAGAAGGCGGCTCCCGCGAAGGCGGAGAAGGCGGCTCCCGCGATGGCGGAGAAGGCGGCCCCGGCGGCGAAGAAGGCGGCCCCGGCGGCGAAGAAGGCGGCCAAGCCGAAGGCTCACCAGGTCACCGGCACGATCGAGGCGCTCGACGCGGCGGCCGGCACCTTCACGGTGAAGGGCAAGAAGGGCAACGTGGACCTGAAGGCCGGCGAGAAGGTCAAGTTGGGCGGCTTCAAGGTCGGCGAGAAGGTCGTCGTGAAGTATGCCGACGACACCGCTTCGTCCGTGAAGGCCGTGAAAGCCCCGAAGGCGAAGAAGGCGAAGAAGGCGGAGCCGAAGGCCGAAGCGAAGCCCGCGGCGAAGCCGGCGGAGAAGAAGTAGCCCGTTTCTTCCGGGTAGCGGGTCCGGCCCCACAAGGGCTTTCCATGGGCCCACGGGCGGGGGGACACAATCCTCCCGCTTTTTTTATTTGTATCCCGACATCCCGATCGCGATCTCCCGCAACGCCTTCTCCATCCGCCCCCGGCAGGTAGCGTCGTCCTGGAGGCAGAGCCGCTCCGCATCTTCCATGGCCGCGATCCAACGCCGGCGGTCCTGGCGGAGTTTCCCGATCCACCCGTTGAACGCCCGGGCGAGCGGTTCGATCTGGTCGCCTTCCCGGAACGACACGGTCCGCGTGGGGGCGCCCTCGCGGATCTCTTCCATCACGCGCTCCATCCGGTAGAGCGGCCCGGCCACCTTGTGAAGGCCGTACACGCACAGCGCCGCGATGGCGCCGCAAACCAGAAGGACGTAAACAAGAACGGAAAAGGCGATGACCGGCCGCAGGAACACGGAGAGGTTGCGGAGTGCGTGAAAGACCCCGGCGTAGTCTCCGGTCAGCGGTCGGGAGAGGACGAGGTGGAAGATCGCATAGAGCACCGCGGCCCCCGCCGCGAATGCGAGGCACAATCGCAGGATGAAGCGAAGCCGGTAGCCATGCTCGAACAGCGGTTCGGGAGGGGATGCAGAGGGCGTATTCATGGTGCGACCTCCCGGATCTTTCGCTTCAGTTCCTCCCACCGGGGACGGAACGCCTCGGCGGGCAGACCGCACGCCGCAAGGGACGCCGCCTCTTCGCGCAATGCCGCGATCCGCAAGAGGGCGTTCGTGCGCGTCAAATCCACCAGTTCCCCGAATCGACGGAACTCCTTTAACCCCCGGGCGTCGGTGGGCGTCGAGAGATCCCCTTTTTCCGATGCCCCGAACGCCTCGATCGCGCGTCCGACACCGATGCGAACGGCTTTCACGAGGAGGAGGAAGACGATCACGGCCAGGCATGAAACCGTGGCGGACAGGCCGGCAAGGTGCCACAGGAGGGCGTCCCGCACGATCTCGTACGGGGTTTCCATGATGAAATGCCCCCGCATGGCGGCCTCCCGGAGCGCGTCGCCCACATCGCGGTACACGAGCACTCCGAAAAGGACGCCGCCGGCGACGACCATTGCGGAAACCACCAGGGCGGCGCCTCCCTGAAAGCGGGGATTGATGTAATGGATCTTCCTGCGGTATTTCCGTTCCGGCCGGGCAGGGGATATCTTCATAGGTTCTGGTGGCACGCCTCGCATAGGATCGACCACCCCTCCGTGGGATTCGATCTCCGAAGATAGAGCGTTTTATAGAACGGCCCCCCGGTGGAGTCGGAGGATAAGGGGACCTGTTTCGGATAGGCTTTCACCGTGGCAAGGTACGGCCCGTGCGCCGTGTGGCACGTGAGGCACATGATCCGGCCGTCGTCGTCGAGCCGGAAATCGGGCGGCACCTTCATCTTCCAGTACTGGTCCCGCGGCCGCACGTTGACGGGATGGGAGCGTCCGAGGCTGTCCTTTCGGTGGCAGCCGAAACAGACCGCGTCCGTCTCCGTCGAGAAACGGTCGGGTTCCATCCTGCCCCGGTACGAGAGATGGCATTTCGGGCACTGTTGCGCATTCCGGAAATGCGCGTGGGGATTTCCGCGCGGGTATAAGTCGGAGGCGACGAGAACCACGGCGAAGCAGAGAACCCCGGCCAAGGCCGGTGGCACCCAGGCCGGGATGCGTACGCCGCGGATCTTCATCGCCTCCGGCGCCTCTCACTTCGCCCGCGCGAACGCCTCCATGAAGGCGGCGAGCGTCTCCACCCATTCGTACGGAACGGCGTTGTAGATCGAAACACGGATCCCCCCGACGGAGCGGTGCCCCTTGAGGCCGATCATCCCCTGCTTTTTCGCCTCGGCGATGAACCGCTCCTCGAGTTCGGGGGTCGGGAGCCGGAAGACCACGTTCATCACCGAGCGGCTCTCCCGCTCCACCGGCGACCGGAAAAATTCCGCGTTGCCGTCGATGACGCCGTAGAGGCGCGCCGCCTTCTTCCGGTTGATCTTCTCCATCCCGGCGAGCCCCCCCTGTCCCTCGAGCCAGGAGAGGACGTTGCGGACCATGTAGACGCCGAAGGTGGGCGGTGTGTTGTAGAGCGACTTGTTCTCGGCGTGGGTGCGGAACTGGAAGATCTTCGGGATATCCTTCCGCCCCCGGTCGAGGAGTTCCTTCGACACTACCGCGACCACCACGCCCGACGGGCCGATGTTCTTCTGGGCGCCGGCGTAGACCATGCCGAACTTCGTCACGTCGAACGGACGCCAGAGGAAGTCGCTCGACATGTCCGCGATCAGCGGCACGGCCCCCGGGACCGGGAAGGCGCGGGACGGGTCGACGTTGTACTCGACGCCGTGGATCGTCTCGTTGGAGGTGATGTGCAGGTAGGCGTCGCCCGCCTCGACCTTCACCTCGGAAGGGCCAGGCACGCGGGTGTGGCTCTTCTCCTTCCCTTCGCCGACCCCGAGGTTCCAGGCGGCCGCCTCGGCGCCGGACATCCCCGCGACGAGCTTCGCCTCGCCCAGCGCCTTCTGGCCCCAGGCGCCGGTGACGACGTACCGGGCGGTCTTTCCCTTGTCGAGGAAGTTCATGGGGATCAGCGCGAAGAGCGCGGTGGCGCCCCCCTGGAGCAGCAGGACTTCGTGGGTCCCCGGGACGCCGAGCAGCTCCCGGACGAGGGCGATCGCCTCGTCGTGGACCGCCTCGTACTCCTTCCCGCGGTGGCTGTGCTCCATCACCGACATGCCGCTTCCCGCGAAGTCGAGGAACTCGTCCCGGGCGCGCTCCAGCGCGGGCAGGGGAAGAGCGGCGGGTCCGGCGTTGAAATTGATCGTTCGTTTCATGAATGTCCTCCTGCGGGCCGGAATTCGGTCCCCCGCATTCTCCCAAGGTCCGGCCGCTCCTTCAAGGGTTTTCTGCGCTTCCCGAGATTGACTTTTCCGGATCCCTTTGATAAGTAATGCATTCGCATTTCCCCCTGACCGCCAACGAATCGGAAAACAGGAGAAGACGCGGATGAAAGCGCTCGCGCTGGACAACCTGCAGAAGGTCGGCATCGACGTGTTCGTGAAGGAAGGGATCGAGGTCGACGTGAAGGGGAAGATGACGCCCGAAGAGCTGGCGGCGGTCATCAACCAGTACGACGCCGTCGTCGTCCGCGGCGCCACCAAGGCCACGGCGGCATGCTTCGAGAACGCCTCGCGGATCAAGGTGATCGGGCGCGCCGGCAGCGGCACGGACAACATCGACAAGGTCGCCGCCACCAAGAAGGGCGTGGTCGTGATGAACACCCCCGGCGGCAACACCGTGACGACCGCCGAGCACGCCGTCTCGATGTTGATGGCCCTCTCCCGCCAGATCCCCCAGGCGACCGCCTCGATGAAGGCGGGGAAGTGGGAAAAGAACAAGTTCATGGGCACCGAGATCACCGACAAGGTCCTCGGCGTCGTCGGCCTCGGAGCCATCGGGAAAGTCGTGGCGGACCGCGCGCTGGGGCTGAAGATGGTCGTGGTCGCCTTCGATCCGTATGTGTCGAAGGAGGACGCGGCGCTCCTCGGTGTGGAGATGGCGGCCCTTGACGAGCTATACGCCCGGGCCGACTACATCACGTACCACACGCCGCTCACCCCGGAGACGAAGGGGATGGTGAACGCCGCCGCGATCGCGAAGATGAAGGACGGCGTGCGGATCATCAACTGCGCCCGCGGCGCCCTCGTGAACGAGGCCGACCTGCTGGCGGCCCTCCAGTCGGGAAAGATCGGCGGAGCGGCGCTCGACGTCTTCCCGACGGAGCCCCCCCCCTCCCGACATGCCGCTGCTGGCCACCCCGACGTGATCCTCACGCCGCATCTTGGCGCCGCGACGACGGAGGCCCAGGAAAAGGTCGCGGTGCTGATCGCGGAGCAGATCTGCGATTTCCTGAAAAAGGGGACGATCCGCAACTCGGTGAACTTCCCGTCCGTCTCCGGCGAACTTCTGCCGGTGCTGAAACCGTTCCTGACCTTGGCCGAGCGGCTCGGCGCGTTCCACGGGCAGCTGCTCCGGAATCCGGTCCGGGAGCTCAAGGTCGACTACTCCGGCGAGGTGGGGAAACTCTCCACGGCCCCGGTCACCATCTCGGTGCTCAAGGGGCTCCTGCAGTACCAGACCGAGGAGGTGAACCTCGTCAACGCCCGGATGGTCGCCGAGGAGCGCGGCATCAAGGTGAGCGAGTCGAAGACCCCCAAGTCGGAGCCGTACGCAAGCCTCATCAAGGTCACCGTGGTGACCGGGAGCGGGGAGTCGTCCGTGGCCGGCACCGTCTTCGGAGGGGCTCCGAGGATCGTCCAGATCGACGCCTTCGCCATCGTGGCGGAGCTCTCGGGCGGCATCCTGATGCTGCGGAACCAGGACGTTCCGGGCGTGGTCGGCCGGATCGGCACCTTCCTCGGGGAGAAGGGGATCAACATCGCGGGGCTCCGTTTGGGCAGGACCGAGGTCGGCGGAACCGCCGTTTCGCTCATCAACGTGGACAACGCCGTCCCCGAGAACGTTCTTGCGCAGCTTCGAAAGCTTCCGAACATCATGGACGCCCAATACCTGATTTTCTGACGAAAGAAGGCGAACCCCTTTGAAAAGCGTCATCGTGCTCGGCGCCCAGTGGGGCGATGAGGGCAAGGGAAAGATCGTCGACATCTACTCCGAGTTCGCCGACACGATCGTGCGTCCCACGGGAGGGAACAACGCCGGGCACACCCTCGTGGTCAAGGGCGAGAAGTTCGTCTTCCACCTCATTCCCTCCGGCATCCTTCACCCGGGGAAGAAGTGCGTCATCGCCAACGGGGTGGTGATCGACCCGAAGGTGCTCCTCATGGAGATCGACCGCCTGAAGGAGCGCGGCTACCTGAAGGACGACGCGCAGCTGAAGATCGGGCTGCTGGCGAACATCATCCTCCCGTACCACATCCTCCTCGACAAGGCGCGGGAAGGGAAGCTCGGGGACAGGAAGATCGGGACCACGGCGCGGGGGATCGGGCCGTGCTACGAGGACAAGATCGCCCGCATCGGCATCCGGGCGTGCGACCTCGTCCGGCCGGACACGTTCGCGGGAAAGCTTCGCGCGAACCTCGACGTGAAGAACTTCCTGCTGAAGAACTATTTCGGCGGCGAGGAAGTCCCCTTCCAGGCGACGCTGGACGAATACCTCGCCCATGGGGAACGCCTGAAGCCGTACCTCATCGACACCTCGCTCTTCATCAACCAGGAGTTCCAGCGGGGCGCCAAGGTTCTGTTCGAGGGCGCCCAGGGGACGCTGCTCGACATCGATCACGGGACGTACCCCTTCGTCACCTCGTCGAACACGACCGCGGGCGGGGCCTGCACGGGATCCGGCGTCGGCCCGACGAAGATCAGTGGCGTCATCGGGGTGTCGAAGGCCTACGCCACGCGCGTCGGCGGCGGGCCGTTCCCCACGGAACTGTTCGACGAGGAGGGACAGAAGATCCGGGACCGCGGGAACGAGTACGGATCGACCACGGGGCGGCCGCGGCGGTGCGGCTGGTTCGACGCCCCGGTCGTGCGGTACGCCAACCGGTTGAACGGGCTGGCCGGCGTGGCGCTCACCAAGCTGGACGTCCTCTCGGGTCTCAGGCGCCTCAAGGTGTGCGTTGCCTACGAGATCGGGGGGGGGCCGCCGGGACGAGGTTCCGCTGTCCCTCTCCGACTTCGAGGCGGCGAAACCGGTCTACGAGGAGGTGGAGGGCTGGAAGGAGGACCTCTCCACGGCCCGCGAGTTCAACGACCTGCCGAAGCCCGCGAGGAAGTATGTCCAGATGCTCGAGGAAGTCACCGGCGTCGAGGTCTCCCTCGTCTCCGTGGGAGCGGACCGGAACCAGACGATCCTCCGGCGGAATCCCTTCCGCGCTTGACACTTCCGGCTCCCGGGGAATAAAATGCCCAGTTCCGGGAGAGCCCATAGCTCAGTTGGCAGAGCATCTGACTTTTAATCAGAGGGTCGTTGGTTCGATCCCAACTGGGCTCACCACCGTGCGCGTCCCCATCGTCTAGTTCGGCCAAGGACACCGCCCTTTCACGGCGGCGACGCCGGTTCAAATCCGGCTGGGGACGCCAATCTTTCGTTGCTTTTTCACCCCGCCGAGTGAAAAATGTCCCGGATATGGATTTCCTCCGCCCGGAACAGCTCCTCCGATACGGCTACAAGGATTGCGTCCTCTGCGAGGTCGAGCGCCCGGGCGAGGAGGAGCGGTGCCGGGACTGCTCCGGCCGCCTCGGTCAGCGCGACCGTTTCCTCTGGGAAATCCAGCGGGAGAGGATCCGCAAAACGGCGGGGGTCCTTTCGCTCGTCTACCCGGGCCTCGGGCATCTCTACTCCGGCCGGACCGCCTACGGGGTCTTCTGGGCGGCCCTTCTTCCCTTGAGCCTGAGTCTTGTCCTCAACGTCTGGTCGGGGATCAACATCGGTCACGGCTTCCTCCTGGTCGAGGCGGCGATGATCTGGTGGCTGGCTTGGGCGGACGCGCGCCGCGGCCCCCGCGAACCGGTGGCTCCCTGCCAGGGGGCCTGCCCGTCCGGCATCCACGTCCCGGACTACATCGCCCTCGTGCGGGAGGGTCGCCCCCTCGAGGCGCTCGCGCTCGTGCACGACAAGCTTCC
>JAMDCN010000021.1 GCA_023489025.1 Deltaproteobacteria bacterium
CGACGAGCCGACGAACCACCTCGACCAGGAGTCGGTGGACGCCTTCGTCGAGGCGGTCAACGCGTTCGAGGGGGCGGTGATCCTCGTCACGCACATCGAGCGGGTCCTCTCCGCCCTGGCGACGAAGCTGGTCGTCTTCGACGGCGGGGCGGTCAAGGTGTTCGACGGCGGATACGGCGATTTTCTCGACCGCGTCGGCTGGCAGGCGGAGGCGGCGGAGGAAGGAAAGGCCCGGCATTCCGGGTCACGGCCGCCGAAGGGACGCGATGCGCGGAGGGAGCGTGCCCGGATCGTGGCCCTCCGGTCGAAGGAGATCGGCGCCTTGCGGAAAGCCGTCGAGGCGATCGAGGCGGAGATCCTGCTGCTGGAGAGCCGCCTGCCCGGGGAGGAGGAGGCGCTGATCGAGGCGTCGAGGAGGAACGACGGCGCCGCAGTCCGGACCCTGAAATCGACCACCTTCGCGGCCCGCATCCGGATCGAGGGGCTCTACCGGGAGATGGTCGCGCTCGGCGAGCGGCTGCAGGAGAAGGAGCGGGCCTACGCTTCGGTCCTCGGGGAAGAGGGCGGGTGAGGTGTCGGACGCCACGGGCTCACATCATCGGCTGCGTGATACGATACCTTCCAATCGATGCTTGCGGAGCGCCCGTGAAACCTGACATCGATCAGATCGAAAAAGTAGTCGAGGCACTCGATGCGGCCGGGGCGGATTGTCTAAGGGGGAGGGAAGAGGATGCCGTCGTTTGACGTCGTATCGGTCGTGAATATGCAGGAGGTCGACAACGCGGTCAACCAGGCGGTCAAGGAGATCGGCCAGCGGTACGACTTCAAGGGATCGAAGACCGAAGTCACGCTGGACAAGGACGGCATCAAGGTGCTGACCGACGACGAGTTCCGGCTCAAGGCGGTCGTCGACGTCCTTCAGTCGAAGTTCGTGAAGCGGGGGGTCTCCCTCAAGGCCCTCCAGTACGGGAAGGTGGAGCCCGCCTCCGGGGGGCTCGTCCGCCAGATGATCGCCATCCAGCAGGGGATCTCCAAGGAGAAGGGGAGGGAGATCGTCGCGCTCGTCAAACAGACGAAGCGCAAGGTCCAGTCCCAGATCCAGGACGAGCAAGTCCGGGTGACCGGGAAGAACATCGACGACCTCCAGGAGGTCATCCAACTGCTGAAGGGGAAGGACCTCGGCGTGGAGATGCAGTTCGTCAATCTCCGCTCGTAGGACCCCCCGCTTTTCGCAAGGCCCGGGAGAGGTCGGCCTGCAGTTCCCCCCGGTTTTCGATTCCCACGGAGAGGCGGACCAGGGAGGGGGTGAGCCCGACCGCGGCCTGCTCTTCGAGGGGAATGTCCGCGTGGGTCATCGTCGAAGGATGCGTGATGAGCGATTCGACCCCGCCGAGGCTCTCCGCCAGAAGGATGATTTTCAACGCGCTCAGGAAGGCCGGGACCGCTTTCTCCCGCTTCAGGTCGAACGAGACGATCGAGCCGGCCCCCGAAGCCTGGGAGAAATGCATCTCTCTCCGGGGGTGGTCCGGCAGGCCCGGGTAATGGATTTTCCCGACGGCGGGGTGTCCCGACAGGAACCTTGCCAGGGCTTCGGCGTTCTCCTGGGCGCGCGTCACCCGGACGGACAGGGTCTTGATCCCCCGCAGGAGGAGCCAGCAGTCGAACGGGGAGGGGATCGCCCCGATCGCCTTCTGGGCGAAGGCGATCTTTTCGCCGATCGCCGCGTCCGTCGTGACGACCGCTCCGCCGATCAGGTCGTTGTGCCCTCCCAGGAACTTGGTGGCGCTGTGGACGACCACGTCGATCCCCAGGCCGAGCGGCCGCTGGAGCAGGGGAGACATGAAGGTGTTGTCCACGACGGTGAGGACCCCTTTTTCCCGGCCGATCCTCGCGGCCCCTTTCAGGTCGGCGATCTTCATCAGGGGATTCGTCGGCGTCTCGATGAACAGCGCCTTCGTCTTCCCCCGCATCTTTTTCCTCACGGCGATCGGATTACCCATGTCCACGTAATCGAAGGAGAGGCCGTAGGGGCGCAGGAGCGTTTCGAACAGGCGGTACGTCCCGCCGTAGAGATCGTCGGAACAGAGAATGTGGTCTCCCGTCCGGAAGAGGGTCATCAAGGCGGAGATCGCCGCCATCCCGGAGGAAAAGGCGACGGCGCGGGAGCCCCCCTCGAGATCCGCGAGGGCCTTCTCCGCCGCCTGGCGCGTCGGGTTCTCTCCCCGCGAGTAGTCGAATCCCCGATGCTTCCCGAAGCGCTCGTAACGGTAGATGGCGGCCGTATAGATCGGCACGCTGACGGCGCCGTACGCCTTGTCCGCCCCCACTCCCGCCTGCGCGGCGATCGTTTCGACCGTTCGATTCTTTTTCAAGGGGACCCCCGTATCCGTTTCCGGGACGTTACTTTGTCGCTCCAGAGGTTTTTTCCACTTCCAGGAGGAAGATCGTGCCTTCCCGCGACACGTTCGTCACGCGGTGCCCTTCGGTTTTCAGGGAGGAGATCACGTTCTTCAGCGCCTCCTCTTTCAGGCGGACGGTGAGCGTCCCCAGCGGGGGGAGCCGTTGCACCCCCATCTTGACCTTCACGAACGTCATGGGGCAAACGTCCCCGGTGATGTCGAGCAGCGTCGTCGTCATGGCAGCCCCGTCTTCTCCTTCACGCAGGTTTCCAGCGGGGGGAACCCGGTCCTTTGCAGCGTGTCCCCGAACCGCTCCCCCGGTTTCCCGTGCGCACGGAAGAAATCGAGGACGGCCGTGACCGACGCAACCGCGTCTTCCTGCGATCGCATGACTCCGAGGATCCGCTTCCCGAGGGAGGGTCTCCTGCCGAACTTCCCGCCGGCGAAAAGCCGGTACCCCCGGCTCTTTTCCCGCATCCCGCCGGAGGGGCAGGAGGTGACGCAGTCTCCGCACCCGATGCAGAGAGCCGGATCGATGACCAGCCTGCCGTCCCCCGCCGACAGCACGATCGCCTTGGTGGGGCATATGGCCTCGCAGATCCCGCAGAAGTTGCAGCAGGATTCCTCCCACCGCGGCTCGATCCACCCCTTGATCCCCGCGTCGTTTTCCTCGGCCTTCATGCAATTGTTGACGCACCCCGAGATGCCGACCTTGAACTTGTGCGGCACCGGTTTGCCGTAGAACTTCCGATCGATCTCCTCGGCCAGCGCCGGGGAATCGATCACCCCGGTTGGGCAAACGCGGCATCCCTGGCACGCGGTCACGGTGCGGACCGTGGGGCCGCAGACCCCCACGCCGACGCCGGAGGGTGCGAGGAACTCCTTCAGCGCCGCGAGCGAGTTTTGGGGGACAAACGGGATCTCCACTCCCTGCCGACTGGTCAGGTGGACCTGCCCTCTTCCGTACCGGTCGGCCCCTTCCCGGATCGCCTGGAGCTGCGGCGTGGCGAGGCGTCCGCCCACCACGTGGAGACGGACCGAGAAGAGCCCGGCCTCCGCCTGGCGCATCATCCCGCCTTTTTTCAGCTCCTTGTAGCCGGCTTCGTTCACACCGCGACCTCCACGGCCGGGATGCCGGAATCGGCCACGCGAAGAGCGTACTGGCTGGCATACTTGAAGGCGCTGTCGGGCGAAATGCACACCGCCATGGCGTCCGCGGGAAGTCTCTCCTGCAACGCCGCCCAGACGATCGCGCCGGTGGAAGGACCGGCGAGGAGGCTCTCCTCGCGGGCCAGGCGAATGGCGGTCTCGTAGGCGGGGGCGTCGGGGACACGCACCGTCTTGTCGATCAACGATTCGTCGAGGATCGAGGGTTTTTTGCTCTCCTCGAAGTTTTTCAGCCCCGACAGATGGTGCCCCTTTTCGGGTTCGATCGCGATGACGCGGACGTCCGGGTTCTTCTCTTTCAGGCACATCGCGACACCGGTGATCGTTCCGCACGTCCCGTACCCGGCGAAGAAGTGGGTGACTTTCCCTCCCGTCTGGTCCCAGATCTCCGCGCCGGTCGTCTCGTAATGGGCCCGCACGTTGTCCGGATTTTCGTACTGGTTCGGCATCACGTAGTGATCCTTCGTCGCCTCTCCGGTGACGAAGCTGCGTGCGAGCGCGATGGCGCCGTCCTTCGGGTGGTCGATCGGGCACAGGTCGTCCGGCGTGGGCCAAACCTCCGCGCCGAGGAGCCGAAGCAGGATGATCTTCTCCTCGGGAGCCCCGGAGGGGATCGTGATCGTGCACGGGACGCCGAGAAGGTTGGAAAGCGCGACGAGGGCGATCCCCGTGTTGCCCGAGGTCGGTTCGACGATCTTCTTCCCCGAAAGCTTCCCGTTCCGCCGCAATCCCTCCAGGAGGTAACGCGCCGTGCGATCCTTGATCGATCCGAAGGGGTTCATCCATTCGAGCTTGGCGAAGATCTCCCCGCCGCCCGGTTGCGGCAACCGGTTGAGGCGAACCAGCGGCGTGGGGTTCTCGCGGCTTCCGATCAGTTGCGATATGTCGTCAAACACCCTGCGCGACAGGTTCATCGGATATCTCCTCGGTGTTTTCGCATGGAAATAACGCGGCGGTGCGCCCCACGAAGAGGATCGCCGGGGAGCGGATACCCGAATCCAGGGCGATCCGGGACAGGCCGGACAGGATGCCGCGAACGACCCGCTGCTCCGGCCGGCTCCCGTTCTCCACGATGGCGAACGGGGTTTCCGGCGGGAACCCTGCACCCGCAAGTTCCCTTGCGATGGCCGCGACCCGTCCGACACCCATGTAGATGGCGAGGGTCCCGTCCTTCGGCAGGAGGCTCCAGTCGACGGCGCTTCCCCCCTTTTCGTCGGCCTCGTGGCCGGCGATGAAGGTGACGGAAGAGGATCTGTCGCGGTGCGTCAACGGAACGGCCGCCGCCGCGGCGCAACCCATCGCGGCGGTGATCCCCGGGACGATCTCGAAGGGAACCCCCTCGCTTGCGAGGTATTCCGCCTCCTCACCGCCGCGCCCGAATACGAGCGGGTCGCCGGACTTCAACCGGACAACCGATTTTCCTTCCCGCGCCAGGCGGACCATCGCCTCGTGAATCGCCTTCTGCTTCATCGCCGCCCCGTGGCCGGCGGTTCTTCCCCGCCGGGCGTAGCAGATCTTCGCCGCTTTTGCGGACGCCAGGGACAGGATCTCCCCCGGGATCAGGTAGTCGTAAATGACGGCGTCCGCGCTACGCAGCAGTCCCAGCGCGCGCACGGTGAGCAGGTCGGGGTCGCCCGGCCCGGCGCCGACGATGTAGACCTTCCCCGGCCTCGCCGCGATCCGCTTCCGGCGTCGCCCCCTCTCCAGGCGGACCGAGATCTCCCCCCGGTGATCCTCGAGGAACTCCCGCAACGCTTTTGCCGCCCCAGGGTGCCTCCCCCCCGTGGAGATCGCCGCCGTGAATTCGGCTCCCCGGGCCACGGCGGGGAGGAGGAAGGTGCACTCCTCGGGAGAGTCCGCCACGTTGACGGGAATACGGCGCCGGCGGGCCTCGGCCGACACGGTGCGGTTCAGCGCCCGGTCGTGCGTGGCAACGAAGACGAGTTCCGCCTTCCGCATCTGGTCGGGGTGGAACGCACCACGGAGGACCGTGAGATCCCCGCGTGCCGCCCGATCCTCCACGGCTGTGGAAAACTCCTTTGCGACCACCGTGACCCGGGCCCCGGCGTCCAGCAGCGCATCGATCTTCCGTGCACCCACCGCGCCGGCGCCGACCACGAGGATGCGGGCGTTACGGATGTCGTGAAAGACCGGCAGAAACCCTTTTGTCACGTCCATCGGGAACCTTTCAGGGGGTGCATCCCGTGCCATCCTTCCAGCCTTCCCGTTCATAGGCATTCCCATTGGTTGATATAATACCTATGGAAATAGTAGGGTATAATTCCTGCCTTGTGAAGTCAAGGAGAATTTCCCTTCCGCAGGGCTATGGATGAAGAATAGTCTCTCCGGCTCGATAATATTCTCCGGTCTCCGCATTCAAAGGGGGGTTCCTCTCTGTTGGTGAGTACGTAACTTGCTGATATCATAGGATATCCATCCATCCCTCGTATCGGCACATCCGTTGCTTATCCGTCCACATGAATCCGGACATCCTCTTCATCGACGATGACCGCCGGAGCGTGGAGTTGCGCTGATCGGCAGATCGGGTGTGGCAGACGCCCAAAGGTGAACGGCGCGTTCACCGTGATGCGGTTCGAACCGGTGAAGTGAATGGGAACGGGAACCGACGTGGCCATGGAAAGCGCCGGGTCACGCTGGAGAAGAATGAAGGGCACGCGATAGGAAGGACCGCGCAATGAACAAGACGGAAGTGGAAACGAACCGTAAATGGGCCCTCTCGCTGATGGTTTATTTTCTGGTCCTGTCATTGGAAGCGTGTGCCCGAGACGGCAGAGTTTCTTTCCCGTTTGATGCCCAGGTCTCCGATCTCGAGGGGAGGGTGTTGAAACTGGAGACCCTCCGCGGCCGCCCCTTCGTGGCTGTAACGTACGTCCCCTCGATGCCCGATTGTCGTAAGCGGATCGAAAGGTTCGTCGCCTTGTCGGATTTCTTCAAGGAGGGGGATATCCGGTTTGTCGCGGTGGACATTCGTCCCTCGGAAGCGGAGATGTTTCCCGGGGCGTTTCCGGAATACAAGGGAAGCGTCCGGTTTTACAAGGACCGCACCGGGACCGTTGCCCGCATCCTGAAAGTGGATCTTGTCCCTTCGACGTTCTTCGTTTCCTCCGGAGGGAAGATCATCGAAAGGATCGATTCACTCCGTTCATGGGATTCGGAGGATTTCCGGAACCGGGTAAATAAATTCATTAATAAGGTGAAGGTGCCGGAATGGGAAAGACGATGACGGGACGCATTCTCTTCATCGACGACGACAAGGCGGGCCGTGAGGTGGCTCTCTTCAACCTCCGCCGGGCCGGTTACGAGATTACGCCGGCTGGGGACGGGCAGGAGGGGCTCTCTTTTTTCTCTCCGGAGAAGTTCGACCTCGTCATCACGGACGTCAAGATGCCGGGGATCCCGGGGATCGAGGTCTTACGGCGCATCAAGAAGCAGGCTCCCGAGATCCCGGTCCTCGTCATCACGGCCTTCGGCAACGTGGAGACGGCCGTCGAGGCGATGAAGAATGGCGCGTACGACTTCATCGGGAAACCCTTCCAGCGGGACCAGCTTCTCCTCACGGTCGAAAGGGCCCTCGAACGCCGCCGACTGACCACAGAGGTGCGGGAACTTCGGATCCGGGCCAGCGGCGTGGAGCGGGAGATCGTCGGGTCCTCCACCGCCATGAAGCGGCTGCTCGAGATTGCCGACAGGGTATCCAGGACCGACGCCGGCGTCCTCATCACCGGCGAGAGCGGCACAGGAAAAGAAGTGATCGCCCGGCGGATTCATGTCCACTCCCACAGGGCCGAAGGCCCCTTCGTGGCGGTGAATTGCGCCGCCATCCCGGGGGAGCTCCTGGAGTCCGAGCTCTTCGGCCACGCCAAGGGCGCCTTCACGGGGGCGGTCAAGGATCGGCTCGGCCGGTTTCGGCAGGCGCAGGGCGGTACGCTGTTTCTCGACGAAATCGGGGAGATCCCGCTCTCCCTACAGGCCAAACTCCTTCGGGCCCTCCAGGAGAAGGTGGTGGATGCGGTAGGCGGGGACGCGCCCATTCCTGTGGCTGTGCGGATCGTCGCCGCGACGAACAAGGACCTGCAGAGCCGGATCCGGGCAGGAAGTTTTCGGGAGGACCTCTACTATCGCCTCAACGTGGTCGAGGTCCACGTCCCCTCGTTGCGGGAACGGCCGGAAGACATTCCCGAACTTGTCTTGCACTTCATCGGGGAACTGGCGGAGGGCCGGGATCTCACGGTGCCGCCCCGCGTGATGGAGGAACTGAATCGCCGCCCTTGGCCCGGCAACGTCCGGGAACTGAAAAACGCGTGCGAGCGGATGGTGATCCTCTGCCAAGGCAATGAAATTTCCCTGGAGGATCTCCCGGCTCCTTCCGACAGGTTGCGGCCGGCAAAAGCGCCGTTTTTCGGCAACGGCGGGGGTCTCCCGTCTCTTCCGCCGGAGGGGCTCTCACTGGTGGACCTGGAGAAGAAGGTGATCGAGAGCGTCTTGAGGATGAAGAACGGGAACATGACGCAGGCGGCCGCCTTCCTGCGCATCCCCAGACATGTCCTGATCTACCGGCTCGAAAAGTACGGGATCCGCCGCGAGACGTAAATGGGGATTTCCGGACGTTCGATTGTTTTAAAACTTGGAGAATAGTCTTTGCTGCCTTAAAGAATATTCTTCATCCCTCCTTGATCGTCAGGCGTATCCAAAGCTTAACTATCCGAAATTACAGGTCAAATAGAAAGTTGTTGCGATGGCATGCGTTGTGCTGTGTTTTTCCGCCGAGAGGTTCGCAGGCGAAACGCGAAGGCGGACCCAACCGGGAATGCACTCGCTTCGTCCCCGGAAGGCCAATTCGGCGCGGGGTGTCTGCATGTCAGCGGTCAACGCACGAACCGATGCAACAAACGCGCATGTTGAAGAAGTCCCGCAGATCCTCATTGAAAAATGCGAAAGCATACTCGTCGGCGATGCCCGGCAATGCCTCGGTTGCAGGGCATGCGTCAAGGCTTGCAGAAAGGCGGGCGGATCCATGCTCGCGGGCCGCTGGCTTACGTGCGGCACCGTCAAGATAGCGCCCACCTGTCGCACCTGTGAACGTCCGAAGTGCCTCGTTGCCTGCAAGCGGAACGCCATCCGAAAAGCGAACAGGCGGGTCCTCATCGACGAGAAAGCGTGCGTCAAGTGCGGACGGTGCGTCAAGGCGTGCCCCTTCGGGCTGATACACATGTTCGCAACGGGCGAGAGCGGGGCGAAATCCTCCTTCCCATGCGAACCGGGAAAGCCGGCTGCGGGGCGTCTTCCAAAAGAAATCTCAAAATGCGACCAGTGCGCCGATCGCGGATCTCCCGCGTGCGTCCACGAGTGTCCGACCGGAACGCTACGTTTTATTGATTATGAGAAGTTCCAACTACTGGTGGAAGCCCAGCGCGTGCGGATGCGGGAGACGACCGGCGGTCACGGACACCCTATCCCGAGCGGAGAGGTTGCCCTTTGCAGATTCCCATAAGCGAGATCACTCCCGATCACGATGTTTCCTTGCGGATGGACACGAATTCAGGGCCTGTCTTCGGCAACACAATATACTTGGACCTGGGCACGGGATGTTGCCGGTACTGAGCGCACTATTGATCGCCACGACTCTGAACAGCGCTGCCATTATTGATCCGGCCGCCCCCCGATTCGATACCAGGGGGTCGTTGACTTTGTCGCTGGACTCGTCGAAGGGGGTTTTCTCGGATCGTTCTTTTACGAGTATCGGTTCCTCCCTGTCGTACGAAGGTTCCGCGGGGATCGAGGGATTCGCTCTCAGGGGGCGGTGGCGTTACACTCCCGATCAGGATCTTGCCCGGAATATTCCCTCCTATTACTTCACCGACGCCTGGTACAGATGGAGCATCTCCCCGCGAGGCGACACTCTCACGGGGGGAAGACAGCGGCTTGCCGAGGCCGCGGGAGAGTTGTTCGACGGCGTCGCGGTCGATGTACGCCCGAGCGCAGGAGTCGTTTTGGGCGCCTTCTTGGGGTTCCGGCCGGACCCGTTCGATTTCCGGTTCCGGGAGGATGCGTGGTCGACGGGGGTTTATTCTTCCTGGGCGGGAACCGGAAGCCGGGCGTCTTTTTCCCGGCAAGCCCTCGTCTTCAATTCGCTCCATGGGAGCCCGGACCGGACCTTTTTGACATGGGACGCGGGGGGCTCCTTATCGGATACGGCCTTCTGGCGTCAATTCGTGATCCTGGACCTCGACTCCAAGGACCGCCCCTTCACCCTTACGAATTACTCCCTGCAGGCGGGAGGCCAGCCCGCGAGGGACCTCCGCGCCACATGGCAGGCCAACGTCTACCGCAACATCTTCTACAACGTGGGGTCGGCAGGCATTCCCACGGACACGTCGGCGCTCCACTCGACGTCCGTGACTCTCGCCTACACGTTCATAAGAAGCCTGATCAACACGGGTTCCGCGGCGTTCAGCCATCGGGATCTCGATCACCGGAAATCCTTCTCCTATTCGGACGCGGTGGATTTCCTCGATCTGCTGGGAAGCGGGGTGAACGCAAACCTCACCTATTCCGGCGCCGACTACTACAACGCGTATCTGGACTCTTTTTCGGCGGCCCTTTCACGCCAGATTGGGGGGCGCGCCCAGATGACGCTCTCTTCGAGTTACCAGAGAAATATCGCGGATACCTTCGGCGACAAGAGCAAGTCCACCTTTTGGTTGTCCTCCCTGGGAGGGAGCTACATCGTGAACGACAGATACGACGTCGCCTGCAATTTCCAGTACCAGGAGGCGCATCTGAACAACGGCCCGACCGAGGGTCTGGGCTTTATCCGGGATCCCCAGCTTGTCGGGTCCTCCAGGCACGGAGCGGGATACAACCTGTTCCTTTCTCTACTGCGCAGATTTTAGGGAGGACGCATGGAAAAACCGTACCGCGCAAGATATCTCAACCTGTGGGTTTTCCCTTTCCTGCTTCTCTTCGCCGCCAGCGCATTCGGCCGAAGCTACGTCGGAGGCGTGGCGTACACCCGCGACGGGCAGCGCATCGAGGTGCAGCAATTCCTCGATCCTCTGAAGAAAGACAATTTCATCATCGGCCAGTCGGAAAACAAACAGGTCAGAGTTCCTGTCGGGGAGCTCAAGGAGCTGAACCTCCTGACATCGGGGGTCAATTACATCTTCCAGCATTCGAAACTGGTCCAGGAGACCGGGACCGTTTCGCTGGTGTACCGCGACGGCAGGGCCGCCATCCTGACGAACGCCTATTTCGAAAAGGGATCGCTTCTCTACGTCGTCTTGACGGCCAAAGGAAAACGAGAGGAAAGGAAGGCCCCTTTCAAGAGTCTGTTGAAAATACAGTTCGAAACAACCGTCGGCACCGTCCGGGTATGTCCTCTCGATAAGGCCGTGTTTCCTGATGATTTCGTCTTTTGCCCTTACCATGGCGTACCGCTCGTCTGGGGGTCTCCAAAACCATGAGGAGGAGCAAATGACCCTTTTCCACCGGATCCTTGCGTCCCTGTTCATCTTCCTGGTCTCGGCGGTTCCCTCGCCGGTCCGTTCGGAAACCTTATCCCCCACCTCCCTGATCAGCCCCGGCCCGCTGACCGCGCTTCACGCGAAGTATGACGATACCTGCCTGGCCTGTCATGAGCTGGGGAAAGGGGTGCCGGACCGGAAATGCCTGGATTGTCACAAGGAGATCGAGGAAAGGCGCCTTGCGAAAAAAGGGTTCCACGCGCAGGTGAAGGGGAAATGCTTCGAATGTCACACCGACCATAAAGGGAAAGGATATGACATCGTAAAAAGGGAGCAGCTGAAGCCGCCCGTCTTCGACCATCAAGCCACAGGATTCCCACGCGCAGGCAAACACGCCCAACTGGAGTGCCGGACCTGCCATACGACCAGAAGTTACCTGAAACTCCAGCCTGCTTGCGCTTCCTGTCACCAGGATCCCCACAACAAGGCTTTTAAAGACGCCCCCTGCACCGATTGTCACTCCTTCGAGGCGTGGAAGCCGCCTGTCGCTTTCCGTCACGAGAAGGCGAAGTTCCGGCTGGAGGGTCCGCACAAGGACGCTCCCTGCAGCGCCTGCCACGCGGCGGGGGTCTACCGGGGCCGCAAGCACGGCACGTGCGCCGAGTGCCACAAGGACCCGCACGACAAGCAGTTCGAGCCGACGGCCTGCTCGGAGTGCCACACCGTGAACGGGGAGTGGACTCCGGACGCCTTCCGTCACGAGAAGGCGAAGTTCCGGCGGGAGGGTCCGCACAAGGACGCGCCCTGCAGCGCCTGCCACGCGGCGGGGATCTACCGGGGCCGCAAGCACGACACGTGCGCCGAGTGCCACAAGGAACCGCACGACAAGAGATCGGAAGAGCGT
>JAMDCN010000099.1 GCA_023489025.1 Deltaproteobacteria bacterium
CGCCGTTCTTTTTTGCACCGGGTCTTCCTGACTATCGTAAACGCGTAGCGTGCAAGGTACCCAGACAAGGAAGCCCCTTGCGCAGGGCTCCCTTGCCAACGTGCCGCGTTCCTTTGCCTTTCCCTGGAGCACCCGCTCTTTTGAATTTCCGCCAACCGCGGAACAAAGGGGAAAACCTTATATCCTGCAAATAGCATCAAAAACCACGATATTGCGATCCGTGACGGAAGGCTGACACTCTAGAAAAGGTGACGAAGTTGCGACCTTCCATTCCCGGGGTGTTGAGGGCGGTTCTCTTCACGTTCCTGCTGCTGTCCTCGGCCGCAGTCCTCTACGCCACGGGGCTGAACGCCCGCACCGCGCAAACCTTGGCGGAAAGCTCGCTGGAAAGCACGGCCCTGGCCCTTTCCACCTCCGCGGAGATAGCGCTCCGGGCAGGCGGAACCCGGGCGGAGGGGGAAGTTCGGGACATTCTTTCCGACCGGGTGGTGGCGTATGCGCTGATCGCCGGTGAGAATGGAGCGGTCCTCTTCCACACGAACCCCGGTCTGGTCGGCACGAAACTTGGGGAGAAAGGGCTGAGGGAATGGCTGCGGTCGGGAAAGACCTACGGACGGCGGATCCGTCTCGGCACCGGACTTCCCGCCTACGAATTCAACTACCTCATCCGCAGCCCGGGCGGAAAGGCGGAGATCCTGCGTCTCGTCCTCCATACCACCCAGGCGGACCGGATTCTCTCCGATGCCCGCAAGATGTGGTGGACGGTCGGCATCGTCCTTCTCCTTTTATGGGCGGTCGGGATCGCGCTCGAGCGGGTTCTGACCCGTCACCTTCGGCTCCAGGCCGAGGTGGAGCGGCAGGAACGCCTGGCACTCATTGGTCAGATGACCGCCACGCTCGCCCACGAGATCCGGAACGCGTTGGGGAGCGTCAAGGGATACACGCAATGGGTGAATGAGAAGGTCGAGGAGAAAGATCCCCGCAAGAAGGCGCTTGGGATCGTTCTCCGGGGCACGGAACGGATCGAGTCCCTTGTGAACGACCTCCTTCTTTTCTCCCGGGAGGAAAGCTACTCCGTCGAGCCCGTCGATCCGATCCCCCTCCTCAAGGAAACCGTTGCCGCGGAGGCTTCCGGCTGGGCGGGGGAAGTCGAAGTGAAGACGGTTCCCGGCATGCGCGCACTTGCGGATCCCGATAAACTGCGCCGTGTACTGCTCAACGGTGTACGGAATGCCATCCAGGCGATGGGGGGGGCCGGAGTCCTGAAGATTACCGCGCGGCCGGAGGGGCATCGGCTGGTCATCCGGATCGAGGATTCCGGTCCCGGCATTCCCGCCGCGGAACTGCCCCGGTTGTTCTCCCCTTTCCATACCACGAAGACGGACGGCACCGGTCTGGGACTGGCATACTCGAAGAAAGTGATCGAAGGGATGAAGGGCGGGATCGAGCTTTCCAACCGGGAAGAGGGGGGGGCCGTCCTCGCCATCCATCTTCCGATCCCGGGGGAAGGGTGAAATGCCGAAAAGAATCCTGGTCGTCGACGACGACGAGCTGATGCGCTCCTTTCTCTCCTCCGTCCTCCGGGAGGAAGGGTACGGGGTCGAGGAGGCGCGGAACGGAACCGAGGGGCTCGCGAAGCTCCCGGGCTCCGATTTCGAGCTCGTCATCACCGACCTGCGGATGCCGGACATGTCCGGGTTGGCATTGATGCAGGAGGGGAGAAAGGCGCGCCCCGACGTCCGGTGGATCATCATCACCGCATACGGCTCCATCGGGAGCGCCGTTGAGGCGATGAAGGCGGGGGCCTCCGATTACCTCACCAAGCCGTTCCGCGACCCCGGCGAACTGCGGCATGTCATCGGGCGGGTCCTCCGGGAAGCCGAGGCGGAAACGAAAATCACCCTCCTGTCGGAAGAGCTGGGCAGGCAGTTCCCGGCGGCGGAAACGATTTTCCTCGGCGAAAAAATGGAAGACGTGCGGAAGCTGGTGAACGACGTGGCTCCCGCTGCGACCACCGTGCTCGTCACGGGGCAGAGCGGGACAGGGAAGGAACTCATTGCCAGGGTGATCCATGATCTGAGCCCCCGGCGGGAAGGTCCCTTCGTTGCCGTCCACTGCGCCGCCCTTGCGGAAAACCTCCTGGAGAGCGAACTTTTCGGCCACGAGCGGGGGGCGTTCACCGGAGCCGTGTCGGTCCGGAAAGGGAGGTTCGAGCTCGCCGACGGGGGAACGATTTTCCTGGACGAGATCGGGGAAATCTCCGCGGCCGTCCAGGTGAAGCTTCTCAGGGTCCTGCAGGAGAGGGAGTTCGAGAGGGTGGGGGGAATGAGGCCCATCGCCGTGGACGTACGCATCGTCGCGGCGACGAACAAGGACCTCAAGGCGGAAGTCGCCGCAGGGCGGTTCCGGGAAGATCTCTATTACCGACTGAACGTATTTCCGATCGTCCTTCCTTCCCTGGCGGAACGCAGGGAGGCCATTCTTCCCCTGGCGGAATATTTCCTGAAAAAGTTCGCCGCCGCCTTCGGCAAATCGTTCGCAGGGTTTTCCCTTGGAGCCCGGTCGGCCCTTGAAAATTATCCTTGGCCGGGCAACGTGAGGGAGTTGCAGAACGTGATCGAGCGCGCCGCAATCCTCGCTCGCGGGGAGATCGATCCGAAGCACCTGAACCTGGAACCGCCGCGCGCGCCCCTGGTTCCCTCGGAAAGCGTCCTTAAGGCGAACGAACGCGAAACCATCCGGAAAGTGCTTGACGAGACGGGGGGGAACCGCAAGCAGGCGGCGCGGATCCTCGGCATTTCCCTGCGAACCCTCCAATACCGGATCAAGGAGTACGGCCTGTAGAAAAGGTGCAAACTCTGCACATAGAGATGCAGGGATTGCACGTCCTCACCGCACGAGCCTCCATCGAGTTTCGGGAACGGTAATAAATCCTCTTCTATTTCGCGGCATTCGTTTTCCAGGCGCCGCTGGCAGCCTCCTTGCTCACTCCGTGTGACAGTCAAACCTCTCGATGGATGGTGCAGCCCATAGTGTTCACGCGAACCGGCAGCCTTGCAAACCTGAAGATCGGCAGGGCTGTACTTCCCGCCCTGCTGCTCCTTTTCATTCTGACCGCATTCCTTCCCCCGGCGCTCGAAACAGCGCAGGCACAGGGAAACGATACGGTGCTGGAAGGGAGCGGCATCCATTACCCGGGCGGGTTCGACCCTAACACGGTGGGAGAGGTCCGTGGGAAGGCCTACGGGCTTTCCGTTCCGGAGCGCGGCCCGGTACGGTTCCGGCTGGAAACCGGGAGGGAAACCTACACGGTCCTGGCTTCGCCGAAGTGGTTCTGGAAGGACTTGAACGCCGAACTTCCCGAGGGAATGGAAATACGGGTTCGCGGGTCCAAGACGCTTGGCCGGGACGCGAACCTGTACATCATCGCCCAGAAAATCCGGATCGGATCATCGGGCCGGTCCATGGACCTGCGCGATGACGGCGGGTTCCCACTGTGGAAAGGGCCCAAGGCGGGTGGGATGGGAGCTCCGGGCGGCTTCGGCTCCCCGATGCGGGGGGGCGGAGGAATGGGAAGCGGCCCCGGGGGGATGGGCGGCATGGGCGGTCGGCGCCGGTAATTCACCGGTCAATCCAAAGGCAGGAAGGAAACAAGGAATGTTCAGGATTTGCAAACTCGCATTTTGCATGGGTGTCGTCGCAGCGATTTCGCTGCTGGAAGCGGCTTCCGTGTCCGCCGGGTGGGAAACGGGCGCCAAGATCGGCTTCGACACGGACGTAACCCGGTCGATCTCAGGCGGAAAGAGCGACGAGTATCTCCTGGGATACGCCGCATATAGCCGGGGACCTTCGGGCGAGACCCGTCTGGACTGGTCGTTTTCCGCCGTGGGGGAAGCGGCCGCCTATGCAAGTTTGAGCGATCTCGATTATGCGGCAGTCACGTTTTCTCCCGGCCTGGTCTATTTCTACCGGCCCGGCTGGACGTTCACGGCGGCTCCGTTTCTCCAGGCAAAAGGGGTAAGGGACTCCAACCAGTCCGCGATCGCCTTCGGGGGAAAACTCCTGGCAAAGGAGCAACTCCCCTCCGATTTTTACCTGGGGGAGTATTACGCATACACGGACAGCCGTGCGAACACCGACACGTTTTCCTTTACGGAACACGCGCTGGGGGCCTTTCTCGGCCGGAACTGGACGCGCACCTTCTACACGGAAATCGGATACGAGTTTTCCCGGGGGGACTCCTTCCGATCCGTGGGGGCCTCTCCGTTGGCGCCGGGAGGAACGGGAATGTTCGGAGGAATGCAGCCGATGTTTTCCACCGCCTTCGGGACCGAGGTGATCCGGGAGCGAGTGGACCGCCACGCCGTCGGGGTCTCGGCCGGGATCGATTGGACGAAGTCGATCTTTTCCGCGGCGGGCTACACGTTCACCAACAGGCGAGGGGATCTCGGATCCAGCACATCTCACTCCGGTTTTCTGGGAATCGGATACCGTTTCTGACGATTCCCGGGGAGCAACGGATCGGGAAACACCGGAACGTCGGATGCACCATAAATTGTTTTGCTGGGAGGAAGGGATGAAGGGGATCCGAACGATCAAGGGAGTTCTTTTCATCGCGTTCATGGCCTTGACGCTCACCGCATGCGGAGGAGGGGGCGGCAAGGCAGGGGATGGCGGCGGAACCGGCGCGACCACGGGAACCGCCACGATCCAGGGGCAGGTTTCGGGAGCGACGGTCGTCGCCGTCGACAGCGACACGGATCTCGAAGCGGCGCGCGCAGTGGCCTCCGGCGATCCGAAGACCTTCCGCATGATCCTGCCGACGGAGCATGCGTACCGGTTCTATCTGGTGGAAAACGAGGGGGCAGGGAATACCGGGAGAATCTACCCCGTCTACATGGGGTCGACGAACGTCTTCCGGATGACGAGCGCCGCGAACAACCAGATCCTCGATTTCGGTATGGTCGCTCCGGACTTCGACAAGGGCACGGCTTTCCCCGCGAACGATCCGATGCGGTATTCCGGCATGGTGGCGGGGGGAGAGAACCGGTCGATTCCGCCTTTCCTTTTCGGTGCAGGCGGTAACCCGTTCACACAGGCTCTCTACATCCCGCCCGTATTGACTCCGACCTCGATGACGAGCACGACCGATTCCTATGACCTTGCTCTTCGCGAGGCGGATGTCGAGATCATTCCCGGCATGTTGACCCGCATCATGGGCTTCAACGGTCTTACTCCCGGCCCTACCATCCGGGCGCGCGTGGGACGTCAGGTCGTCATGAGCCACTCCAACGGTCTTCCGGTAACCACCCTCGGCGGCGCACCCGGCGATGTCGCCATTCACCTGCACGGCGGACACGTACCCTCTTCCGAGGACGGCTTCCCGACGGACACAGTAAAGCCGGGCGCGACCCGCAGCTATACCTATCCGAACAACCAGTTGCCGGCCACACTTTGGTACCACGACCACCTCATGGGCTATACCGGCCCCCATGTATGGTTCGGGATGGCGGGATTTTACATCCTGACGGACGACTACGAGGACAGCCTATGGCTGCCGAGTGGCGCCTACGAATTACCGTTGGTCATCCAGGACCGCAACTTCGATTCGACCGGGAAGCTTGTTTACACAGGCAACCGGAATGGGGAGACGGGCAACACAATTCTCGTGAACGGCACCATACAACCCAATTTCAAGGTTGCCTCCCGCAAGTACCGCTTCCGTGTGCTGAATGGATCCAATATGCGCAAGTACCGGATCGCCTTGAGCAACGGCCAACCCTTCCATGTGCTCGGCATGGAGGGAGGGTTCCTGCCCGCGCCGGTCAAAGTGACCTCCCTCGTACTGGCCTCGGCAGAGCGAGCGGATATCGTGGTGGATTTTTCGTCACTCCCCGTGGGCAGCTCCTTAGTGCTGCAAAACTCCCTGGGGTCGGGGAGCACGGCGAACATCATGCGCTTTGACGTGGACAGGGTGGAGACGGACACCAGTCAAATACCCCTCGAACTTCGCCCGCTTGAGAAGCTGAGCGCAAGCCAGGCGGTGCGCACTCGCAGCTTTACATTCTCTGGCGGCATGATGGGTATGATGGGCGGCGTCCCCTGGGTCATCAACGGAAAACCCTTCGACCCCAACAGGGTGGATGCAGATCCGAAGCTGGGCACGGTGGAGATTTGGGAGTTCCGGAACATGTCCATGATGGATCATCCGGCACACCCGCACCAGACCATGTTCCAGATCTTGGACATCAACGGGAATCCTCCCCCGCCGACCCATGCCGGATGGAAGGACACGGTGAACGTCCCCGCCATGGGCACCGTCCGGATTATCATGCGCTTCGCCGACTATGCGGGGAAGTACGTCTTGCACTGCCACGTTCTCGAACACGAGGACAATGCCATGATGGCGCGGTTCGACGTGGTGCCCTAGCATTCCGTCGCCATCCATACGTTTACCGATCGGCGAGGGGATCTCGGATCCAGCGGATCGCACGCCGGTTTTCTGGGAGTCGGATACCGTTTTTAACGACCGCCGGACGGCAATAGATCAGGAACCAACAAGAAACAGGAAGCAACAAGAAATCGAAAGCGTCAAAAATCATTTTGCAGGGAGGAAGGAATGAAGGGAAAAAAAATGATCAAGGGGCTTCTATTCATGTCGGTCATGGCCTTGACGCTGGCTGCATGCGGCGGCGGAGACGGCGGTACGGTAGCTGATGGCGGCGCAACCGGCACGACCGCAGGAACCGCCACGATCCAAGGGCAGGTTTCGGGGACGACGGTCATCGCCGTCGAAAACGACACGGATCTCGAAGCGGCCCGCGCTACGGCCTCCGGCACCCCGAAGACGTTCAACATGATACTCCCGACGGGGAATGCTTACCGGTTCTATCTGATGGAGAACGAGGGGGCGGGGAACGCCGGGAGAATCTACCCGGTCTACATGGGGTCGACGAACGTTTTCCGGATGACAAGCGCCGCGAACAACCAGAGCATCGATTTCGGAATGGTCACTCCGGACTTCGCCAAGGGCACCGCCGTCCCCGCGAACGACCCGCTGGGGTATTCCGGCATGATGGCGGGGGGAGAGAACCGCTCGATTCCGCCTTCCCTTTCCGGCGCAGCCTTCTCGATGGGCGATCTGCAGGGAACCTGGGACTTCAACTCGCTGGCCACCTCGGGGACCACCGGCTGGATGCACGGCGTTCTTTCCGTGGATAACACGGGGATGGGTGCCATGACTTCCCTGGTCCTGAACGGCATGCCCTGGCCGTCCATGGACAACGTTCCGTTCGCGATGTTCCCCTGCGGCATCGTCAGGAGGGGCGACGACAATACCTTCCACGGTTTCCTGTCGAAGGACAGAACCATGATGGCCGCCACCTGGACGGACAACACGGGCGGCAGCGCCATGATGATCTTCCGGAAGCGGGGAGGCGCCTTCGCGCAAGGCGATCTGTTCGGGACCTGGAACTTCCACCGGCTTACCGCCGGCAGCGACAACGCGACGTCCGGATGGGCGTCCGGAACGATGACGATGAATTCCCCCGGCACCGCGATCATCACCGCCATTCAAACCCATAACAACAACATGAGCGAAGTCGGAAGTTCTTTCTTGGTGTCCATGGGCGGTGACGGGATCGTCACTTCCTCCGGGGACAACACCTTCCACGGCGTCATGTCCCGGGATAAAAACATGATGGTTCTCACGAAAACCAACGCGAGCGGGCATTACGACCTGATGGTCCTCATGAGATCGAACGTGGGGGTTTCCTATAACACGACCGATCTCCTGGGGGACTGGATGCGGCATGGGATCGTTTCCGGCAACCCGACCGATACGAACTGGAACTTCGGGCAGATGGTAATGGATTCCACCGGCCAGGCCACGTTCAACGGCATGATGGGTAGTACGGGCGCATTCTCCATGCAGCCGGCGACGTTTGCCATGAATTCGACCGGATTCATCACCATGGGCGGGGGAATGATGAATCCGATGATGGTTCAAACGTACTCCGGGTTCATGAACCCGGCGAAGGACTTACTGGTCGCGACCTACTCGGACGGAAACGGAGGGTATCAGTTCGGAATCGGCATGAAGTAACCGTTGCCTTCCTGAAAAGAACCGCTTTCCCGGAGAGGGAGCCCGGATCCTTGCGGGCCCCCTCTCCGGGGACCATCCGCCTCACTTCGAGGGTTCCTTCGGCCACTTTTCTTAAACCTTAAGGATTTCCAGATGAAGGAGGACAACCCCGTGCCGCCGGACGTCGGGGCAATCCTCAGGCTGTTCGTGCCGGTCGCCCTGAAACCTTCCGGGCACCGAACATATCCTATTGACAATTTCAAGGGCTTAAGGATTGACACCTAAATGAACCGGTCGGCGGAGAGGAATAACGTGCGAGTCGCAACGGGCGGCATGGGAAGGAGGCGATAATGCGGAGGAAACGGTTTTTGCCAGCCGGAGTTCTCTTGTCGGCAATGTTTCTTATCAGCCTGATACTGGCAAGCCCCGCGCCTGCGGAGGAGAAACCCGCAAAGTCTTTGTACCAGCGGCTCGGAGGGGTCTACAACATTGCGCCGGTCGTCGACGAATTCCTGGAGGTCCTCTACGTCGACGATGTCCTCAACGCCAACCCGAAGATCAAGGAGGCCAGGGACCGGGTCCCGAAGGCATACCTCAAGTATCATGTCACTTCGCTGGTCTGCCAGGAGGCCGGCGGTCCCGAAAAGTACACCGGCAGGGGGATGAAGGAGTCGCACCAGCATCTCGGCATTACGGAAAAGGAATGGAAGGCGATGCTGGCCGACTTCAAGAACGTCCTGGACAAGTTCAAGGTTCCCGGTCAGGAACAGAAGGAACTCTTCGCGATCGTGGACGGTACGAAAAAGGACATCGTTCTTTCCGCATCCGAAGCGGGAACAAAGCGGTAACGCCGGCAGACAACGCGTGGCATGCAAGGACCTCAGGTAAGGAAGCCCCTTGCAAGGGGCTCCCTTACCGATCGGCTTCAGGTACAGAACCCTTCCCTATTTTGCCGACTTCTTCGCCGTCTGCTTCTTCGGCGGCTTGGATTGGACTGACTTTCCCGGCGGGACGCACCCGCACCCGCAGTTTTCCTTCTTCGCCAACAGGATCACCCCCTTTCCATTCGGTTCCCGGATTCTTCCGCTTTTGCCTGCCTCGCGCGCCGGCATCCGCAGATGCACCTCTTGGCGAAATCCCGCGGGAGGCGGTATTCCTGGAAGCTCTTCTCCGCCATCCTGACGATCCGCTCCTGGAGCTTCTTCTTCCCGTCGTGAAGCCGTTTCCGGACGGCCCCCTCCGAGATCCCCAGGAAGCGGGCCGCCTCCGCAGTGGGGACGTCATCGAGGTAACAAAGCAGGAGGGGGAATCGAAGCGTATCCGAGAGGGAAGAGACGACCTTGCGGACCTCCGCCTGAAACGCGTCGGCCTCGTTGCATTCGGTCTCGGTTTCCATCGCGGATGCTTCGAGCGGCGACGGCAGGACCCCCGCGTCCTCCAGCGGAGCGAGCCGGTCCTGTTCCTTCCTCCATGCGAGGGCCTTGTTTCGTGCGATCTTCCGCAGCCACGGCGGAAACGCTTCCAACGATCGGAGGTCTTTCAGCGCCTCGAACGCCGAGATGAAGGTCTCCTGCGCGACGTCCTGGGCGGCCGCAGGGTCCTTTACGATTTGCAGCGCCGCCGCGTAGACAAGGTGTTTATATCTCCGGACGATCTCCCCGAACGATGCGGCATCCCCCCGTGCGGACTTTCGAAGAAGATCTATTTCCTCTTTCGGCATCTTCGTTCTTCTCCTTCCACTGAATAGATAGGGGAGTCCCCGAAATGTTACCAACCGAATCCTTCATAATGTCAATGCGGCTTTTGCGATGTCTTGACGGAGCCACTCCGAAGTCTTGAAGTGGAGCGTAAGCCCCCGGGCGTCCCTGAAAAGACGCTCGACAACGTAGTCTCGGCAATAACCGTGGCCCCCGAGAACCTGGATTGCGGAGTTTGTTATTTCCACCGCGGCTTCGGAGGCGAAAAGCTTCGCCTTGAACCCGTTGATCGCAGCGGTACCGGGCGCGGAGTCAGCGCTGTCCGCGCAGGCGGACAAGAGGGATTCGGCCGCGTCGGTCTTGAGGATCATATCGGCTATCAGGAACTGAACCGCCTGGTGAACACCGATGGGTTGTCCCGCGATCGTTCTTTCCCTTGCGTGTTCGATTGCGAGTTCGGTTGCCGATCTGGCGATGCCGACCGATATGGCCGCAGCCCCGAAAAATCCCCAGCCGACGACGGTCTTCCCGATGACCTGCATCCCCTCTCCTTCTTTTCCGAGGAGATTCCCGAGCGGGATCCGGCAATCGTCGAAATGCAGTTCCCTCGAGGAGGTGCTTGTCAGGCCCATTTTGTCTTCCGGACGGCCGAAGGACAAGCCGGGTGCGTCTTTTTCAACGAGCAAGGCGCTCATCCCTTGCGCGCCCTTTTCGGGGTCCGTCCGTACGAGAACGAGGTAGACATCGGCTTCACCGGCCGAGGTGATGAAGAACTTTGTCCCGTTGATGATGTAGGAGCCGTCCTCCTTTTCTGCCCGTGTGGTGATGGCGCCTGCGTTGCTCCCGCTGTCCGGTTCGTGGACGGCGAACGCCCCGAGGGAACGACCTTCCATCATTCCCGGCAGCCATTTCTTCCTTATAACGTCGCTGGCGGCCAGTTCGATGGCCTTCGCCGCAACCGCGCTGGAAACATGGACGAGGGCGGTCGACGCGCAGGCTTTGGCTATTTCCGCGACCACAGAGGCGAAGACGTATCGCCCGAGACCAAGACCGCCTTTACCCTCGGCAATGATCAGCCCCTGAAACCCGGCCTCTCCAAGCGCCCCCATGTTCTCGCGGGGAAAGGCGCGGTCCCGGTCCGTCTCTGCGGCGCGGGGTTTCAGCCTTTCGGCGGCGATCCGCCTGGCGGTGTCTCTTATCTCTTCCATGTGCAATTTTTCCACTTTCGGCATCTTCGCTCCTCTCCTCGCATTGAATAGATAGAGGAGTCCCCGAAATGTTACCAAAGAATATCCGCCCGCACGGAACCCTGGGTTTTTATACCCGCTGCGAAGTGCCTTGCTTTTTACGGAATCTTATGCAATATAAGAACATTCTAATATTCTATCTGGAGGAAAAATGGACGCTGACCGCGCGTACGAAAGAGCCGATCTGCTGAAAGCATTTGCCCACCCTACACGGCTGCAGATCCTGGACGAGTTGCGCAAGGGGACGCGGTGCGTGACGGACATGGAGGAGATCCTTCCCGTCACCCAGGTGAACATCTCCCAGCACCTGACGGTCCTGCGCACCGCGAAGCTCGTGGATTTCGCCCAGGACGGGGCGCTGCGCTGCTACTACCTGAGCCGTCCGAAGCTGGCGGACGGGATCCTCGACCTGCTTGCCGCGGACTTCCCGGTCATCCGCAAGACGAAGGAGCAGATCGACCGGGAGAAGGAGCGTGCAAAGAAGGAACCGGTGGCGTCCCGTGGCTGACGGGTTCCGCTCTCCCCTCCTGGACCACGATCCCGGCGAATCTCCGAAGTTCCGGCCGGGCAATCTGCTGGAGGCGGCCAGGCGCCGCAAAAGACTGCCGCGGATGAAGGCGCCGGCGGGGTGCCTGCTCGATTTCGACGGCGAACTGGTCGATCATCTTGTGGCCGCCGGGCGCGCTGACGCCGAAACCGCGTGGCCCTGTTTTCACACCCGCCTCTACCGATGGGAGGTGGACGGCGCGGAATACGGGTTGATCGGCGGCACCGTCGGCGCGCCCTTTGCGGTTCTGGTTGCCGAGGAGCTGTTCGCTCTTGGCTGCGAAGCGCTGGTGAGCGTCTCTTCCGCGGGGCTCATCGCCCGGGGCCTCTCGCCGCCGTTTTTCCTTTTGATCGAGA
>JAMDCN010000101.1 GCA_023489025.1 Deltaproteobacteria bacterium
GCCGGCTGCGTTGCGCTCCCTCGCCGTACTCAACGGTACGCCTCGGTCGCGCGCCTTGCCGGACGCGGCGCATCGACGCTCTCGGTGCGGTCTCGAAATGAAATACGTCGCCGTAATTATGAAGTGCAGCACTAAGACAGGGAGGGAAAACATGTCGGTCGAAAAGCGGGTGAAGGAGATCGTTGCGGACCAACTGAAGAAGGACGTCGGCGAAATCACCGACGAGGCGCGTTTCATCGAGGACCTGGGCGCCGATTCGCTCGACATCGTGGAGCTCGTGATGGCGATGGAGGAGGAGTTCGGGATCGATTTCCCCGAAGAGGAAGAGAAGAAGATCAAGACCGTCAAGGACGTCACCGAGTTCATCCAGGCGCGGGCCAAGTAGGGGAGTCCATCATCGTCCCGCCCCGGGAAAGGATCGGCATGAGGAGAGTCGTTGTCACGGGCCTGGGGGCGGTCACGCCGCTGGGCATCGGCGTCGGACCGACCTGGGAGGCCGCCCTGGCCGGCAAGTCGTGTGCCGGCCCGATCACGCGGTTCGACGCCTCGGCGTTCTCCACGCGGTTCGCCGCCGAGGTCAAGGGGTTCCGGGCGGAGGACTTCGTCGATGCGAAGGAGGTCCGCCGGATGGACCTGTTCATCCAGTACGCGATGGCCGCGGCCCACTTTGCCATGTCCGACGCCGGGCTGGCCGTCGACGAGGCGGCCGGCCTGCGGACGGGCGTCTACATGGGGACGGGGCTCGGCGGGCTGTCGACGCTCGAGCGGTACCACGAGGCGTACCTGAAGGACGGCCCGCGGAAGATCAGCCCCTTCTTCATCCCGATGCTCATCACGAACCTTGCGCCCGGCCACATCGCGATGAAGTACGGGCTGAAAGGGCCCAACATCACGACGACGACGGCGTGCGCCGCCTCCAGCCACGCCGTCGGCGAGGGGTTCCACGCGATCCGCGAGGGGATGTGCGACGTCGCCGTGGCGGGCGGGACGGAGGCCACCATCACCCCGCTGGGCCTGGGGGGGTTCTGCGCGATGAAGGCGCTCTCGTCCCGCAATGATGACCCGGCGACCGCGTCGCGTCCCTTCGACAAGGACCGCGACGGGTTCGTGATGGGGGAAGGATCGGCGGTCCTCGTCATCGAGGAGGAGGAGCGTGCGAAGAAGCGGGGCGCGCGGATCTACGCGGAGCTGTGCGGCTACGGCGCCTCCGAGGACGCCTACCACATCACGGCGCCGTCGCCCGGCGGCGAGGGGGCCGTGCGGTGCATGAAGGAGGCCCTCGCGGACGCCAGGATCGCCCCGGAGGAGGTCGACTACATCAACGCGCACGGCACCTCCACCCCCTACAACGATCTCTACGAGACGACGGCGATCAAGACGCTCTTCGGCGACCACGCGAAGAAGCTCATGGTCAGCTCCACCAAGTCGATGACGGGGCACCTCCTCGGCGCGTCCGGCGCCCTCGAGGGGCTGTTCACCGTCCTGGCGATCCACGACCGGGCGATCCCGCCGACGATCAACTACGCGACGCCCGACCCGGAGTGCGACCTCGACTACGTGCCGAACGTGGCGCGGAGGCAGGAGATCCGCTACGCGCTGTCCAACTCGTTCGGGTTCGGCGGGACGAACGCCTGCCTCGTCTTCGGACGGTTCGGGGGGTGAGGGCGTGGCGGAGAACCGCCTCCCCGTCGTCATCGCCTCGGACCACGCCGGCGTCGAGATGAAGAGGCGCCTGCGGGAGGACCTCGTCGCGCAAGGCTACGCGGTCGAGGACCTGGGGCCGTCCGGCCCCGAGGCGGTCGACTACCCCGACTACGCCGAGGCGGTGGCGCGGCGGATCTCGGACGGCGGCGCGCGCCGCGGCGTCCTGGTCTGCGGGACGGGGATCGGGATGGCGATCGCGGCGAACAAGTTCCCCGGCGTGCGGGCCGCCCTGCTGTACGACGACGAAGCCGCGCGGTATGCGCGGCTGCACAACGATGCCAACGTGGCGGTGTTCGGCGCGCGGACGATGACGCCCGACGAGGCCGCCTCGCGTCTCAGGACGTTTCTCTCGGAACCGTTCGAGAAGGGGCGCCACGCGCGCCGCCTGGATAAGATCGCCCGGATCGAGAAACGGCTCGCTTCGCCGAATTCCCGCTAAGGAGCCTCCCATGTCGCACCTGAAGGACATCGACCCCGAGATCTACGAGATCATCAGGAAGGAGACGGAACGGCAGGCGTACGGCCTGGAGCTCATTCCCTCCGAGAATTTCGTCAGCGAGGCGGTCCTCGATGCGACGGGGTCCGTCCTGACGAACAAGTACGCGGAGGGGTATCCCGGCAAGCGGTATTACGGCGGGTGCGAGTTCGTCGACGAGGCCGAGGCGCTGGCCATCGAGCGCGCGAAGAAGATCTTCGGGGCCGACCACGTCAACGTCCAGCCCCACTCGGGTTCCCAGGCGAACATGGCCGTCTACATGGCCGTGATGAGCCCCGGCGACACGATGCTGGGGATGAACCTGTCCCACGGGGGGCACCTGACCCACGGAAGCCCCGTCAACTTTTCGGGGAAGCTGTACAAGGTGGTCCCGTACGGCGTGCGGGAGGACACGGAGACGATCGACTTCGACCAGGTCCGGGACCTCGCGCTCAAGCACCGCCCCAAGCTGATCGTCGTCGGCGCCTCGGCGTATCCCCGGGTCCTCGATTTCGCGAAGTTCCGGGAGATCGCGGACGAGGCCGGCGCGATGGTGATGGCGGACATCGCCCACATCGCGGGGCTCGTGGCGGTCGGGCTGCACCCGAACCCGGTTCCGTACTGCGAGTTCGTGACGACGACGACCCACAAGACGCTCCGGGGCCCGCGCGCGGGGATGATCATGTGCCGCGAGGACATGGCCAGGAAGCTCAACTCGATGATCTTCCCGGGGATCCAGGGCGGTCCGCTCATGCACGTGATCGCGGCCAAGGCGGTGGCCCTCAAGGAGGCGATGACGCCGGAGTTCCGGGACTACCAGGTCCGGATCGTGAAGAACGCGCAGGCGATGGCGGGGGTGATCAAGGCGCGCGGTTTCCGCCTCGTCTCCGGCGGAACGGACAACCACCTGTTCCTCGTCAACCTCAAGGACACGCCCATGACCGGGAAGGACGCCCAGGAAGCCCTCGACCACGTGCGGATCACGGTCAACAAGAACACGGTCCCCTTCGAGACGCGCAGCCCGTTCGTCACGAGCGGGATCCGGGCCGGGACCCCGGCCGTCACGACGCGCGGAATGAAGGAACAGGAGATGGAAGCGATCGGCCGGATGATCGCCGACATCCTCGAAGCGCCGAACGATCCGGCCGTCGCGAAGCGGGTGGCGGTCGAGGTCCGCGA
Source organism: Deltaproteobacteria bacterium (assembly GCA_023489025.1). The sequence goes on from JAMDCN010000101.1 coordinate 3,359, forward strand.
TCTCTGCGACGCCTTCCCGCTCTACAAGGAACGCCTCCGGGCGTATGCGAGGGCATGAATGATGCGCACCGCTGACCGCGTCCGTCCCGACTGGGACACCTACTTCATGGACATGGCGAAGCTCGCCGCGCGCCGGTCCTCGTGCCTTCGGCGCGCCGTGGGGGCGGTCATCGTCAAGGACCGGCGGGTCCTGGCGACCGGCTACAACGGCGTGCCGTCGGGGGTGACCCATTGCGAGGTGACCGGATGCCTCCGGGAGAAGCTCGGCGTCCCCTCGGGCGAGCGGCACGAGCTGTGCCGGGGGCTCCACGCGGAGCAGAACGCGATCATCCAGGCGGCGTTCCACGGCGTCTCGATCCGGGACGCCATGCTCTACTGTACGAACCTGCCCTGCATCATCTGCGCGAAGATGCTCATAAACGCCGGCGTCCGGCGGATCGTCTACCTCGACGGGTACAGCGACCCGCTCACCGGGGAGATGCTCGCCGAGGTGGGGATGGAACTCGTCCGGCTGGAGGAGAAGGCTCCTTGAAGTGCCCGCGGTGCGGCCACGGCGACAACAGGGTGGTCGACTCGCGCGCGGGCAAGGAGGGCGACGTGATCCGGAGGCGGCGGGAGTGCCTGGCCTGCCGGGCGCGGTTCACGACCTACGAGCGGATCGAGGAGGAGATCCCGCTCGTCGTCAAGCGGGACGGGCGGCGCGAGCCGTTCGACCGGCAGAAGATCGTCTCGGGAATCCTCAAGGCGTGCGAAAAGCGGCCGGTGAGCTACTCCGCCATCGAGCGGGTGGTCGATGCGCTCGAGGCCGAGATCCAGGCGTCGGGGGAGAAGGAGATCTCCTCGGTCCAGATCGGGGAGCGGGTGATGGCCGCGCTCCTTTCGCTGGACGACGTCGCCTACGTCCGGTTCGCCTCCGTCTACCGCCAGTTCAAGGACATCAGCCAGTTCCTCGAGGAGATCAAGACGCTGATCCCCCGGAAACCCGACCGGCCCGCAAGACCTTGACGATCGTTCCATGACATTCCCCCGGCCCGAGTTCATGCGCCTGGCCCTCCGGCTGGCCCGGCGGGGAGTCGGAAAGACGTCCCCCAACCCGGCCGTGGGTGCGGTCGTCGTGAAGGGTGGAATGGTGGTGGGGTCGGGATACCACCGGGCGGCGGGTTTCCCGCACGCCGAGGTCGAGGCGATCCGGGCCGCCGGGAAACGGGCCCCGGGAGCCGACCTGTACGTCACCCTGGAACCGTGCGCCCATCGCGGGCGGACCGGCCCCTGCACGGAGGAGGTCCTGGCGGCGGGGATCCGGCGCGTCGCGGCGGCGATGGTCGACCCGAACCCGCTCGTCTCCGGGAAGGGGGTCTCGGTCCTCGAGGGAGCCGGCGTCCAGGTGGTCACGGGGCTGTTCGAGCGGGAAGCCATGGCGCTCAACCGCCCTTACTGCCGGTGGATCTCGACGGGGCGCCCGTACGTGACGCTCAAGCTGGCGATTTCCCTGGACGGCCAGATCGCCGGGGCATCCGGGGAATCGCGCTGGATCAGTGGTGAGCGGTCGCGTGCGCTGGCCCACCGGATGAGGTCCGTGTCCGACGCGGTCCTCGTGGGGGGCGGGACGCTGCGGCGGGACGACCCGGTCTTGTCGTGCCGAATCCGGGGGGGGAGGGACCCGAAGAGGGTGATCGTGACCTCCAGGCTCGGGAATATCGGGCGGCGCCGGCTTTTCCGGGAGGGGTGCGGCGAGGTGATCATCGCCTGCCCGTCCGGCGTTCCCTCTCGCGACGTCGAGGGTGCCCGGAGGCTGGGCGCGAAGGTTTTGTCGCTCCCGTCCCGGGGCGGGAGGATCGCGGCGAAGGACCTGATGTCGGCCTTGGGAAAGGAAGGGATCACCTCCCTGCTTGTGGAAGGAGGCGCCTTGACCGCCGGCTGGCTCATCGCCGAGAACGCCGTGGACCGGTTCGTCCTGTTCCTCTCCCCGGTCGTTCTTGGCGAGGGGATCCGAGCCGTGGGGGGGTGGTCCGCAAGGTCCCCCGCGGAGGGGAAAAAGGTCGTCATCGAATCGGTCCGCCGGGTCGGGGAGGATGTTCTCGTCACGGCGGTCGCGGCGCCCGCCGGGAGGAGGGAGTGATGTTCTCCGGGATCGTCGAAGACATCGGCACGGTGGTTTCCGCCGCCGGGGCGGGGGACGGCATCGCCCTGACGGTATCGACCGCACTGCCGGTCGGCGAGATCCGGGTCGGGGATTCCATCGCCGTCTCCGGGGCCTGCCTCTCGGTGACCGGAAAAGGGGCCGGGCGCTTCTCGGCCGACGTCTCGGCGGAAACGCTGCGCCGGACGACGTTCCGGAAGCTCTCTCCCGGGTCGCGGGTGAACCTGGAGAGGTCGCTGACGCTTTCGGGGCGGCTCGACGGCCACCTGGTCTACGGGCACGTCGACGGCACCGGAACGGTCGCCGAAATCCGGCGGGCGGCCGATTCCCGGGTATTCCATATCCGGACCGATCCCTCTATAATGAAACTCGTTGTTTTTAAAGGGTCCGTGGCGGTCGACGGGGTCAGTCTCACCGTCAGCGCGGTGCGGCCCGATGGGTTCGAGGTGTCCTTGATCCCACTGACCCTGGCGCGGACGACGCTCGAGGCCCTCCGGCCGGGTGACGAGGTCAACGTGGAGACCGACATCGTCGGGAAGTACGTCCTGCGGTTCCTCGAAGGCCGGGACAGGGGGATCTCCCTCGATTTCCTGAAAAAACACGGGTTCGCGTGAGGTCGCAGGCGCTATGGGTCTGTCACGGATCGAAGAGGCCCTGGAGGACATCCGGGCCGGAAGGATGGTCATCCTGGTCGACGACGAGGACCGGGAGAACGAGGGGGACCTGACCATCGCCGCCGAGCACGTCACCCCCGAGGCGATCAACTTCATGGCCCGGCATGGACGGGGGCTCGTCTGCCTCAGCATCACCGAGGAACGGGCGAAGCAGCTCCATCTGCCGCCGATGGTGCATGACAACTCCTCTCCCTTCGGGACCGCGTTCACGGTCTCGATCGAGGCGCGCCAGGGGGTGACCACCGGGATCTCGGCGTACGACCGGGCGACGACGATCCGGACCGCGATCGCGGAGACCGCGTCTCCCGAGGATCTCGTCCGTCCCGGCCACGTCTTCCCGATCGTGGCGCGCCGGGGGGGCGTGCTGGTCCGGACGGGGCAGACGGAGGGGTCCGTGGACCTGGCCCGCCTCGCGGGGCTCACGCCGGCCGCGGTGATCTGCGAGGTCATGAAAGAGGACGGGTCGATGGCGCGGATGCCCGACCTCGAGACCTTCGCCGCGGGGCACGACTTGCGGATCGTGTCCATCCGCGACCTCGTGGAGTACCGGATGCGGAGGGAGCGCCTGGTGGCGCGCGAGGGGGAGACGCGCCTTCCCCTCAAGGGGCTCGGAGAGTTCCGGGCGGTCGTCTACCGGAACGAGATCAACGCCGAGACGCACCTCGCGCTCGTCCGCGGCGAGATCCGGCCCGATCACCCGACGCTGGTCCGCGTCCACTCCGAATGCCTGACGGGGGACGTGTTCGGGTCGCTCCGCTGCGATTGCGGGGAGCAGCTCGCGAGCGCCCTCCAGGCGATCGCCGGCGAGGGGTGCGGCGTCCTCCTCTACATGCGGCAGGAGGGGCGGGGGATCGGGCTCGAAAACAAGATTCGCGCCTACGGGCTCCAGGACCGCGGCTTCGACACGGTCGAGGCGAACGAGCGGCTCGGCTTCAAGGCCGACCTGCGCGACTACGGCGTGGGGGCGCAGATCCTGGCGGACCTCGGCGTCCGGGACATCCGGCTCCTCACGAACAACCCGAAGAAGATCATCGGGCTCGAGGGATACGGCCTCCGCGTCGTCGAGCGGGTCCCGATCGAGATCGCGCCGAACGCCGCGAACGTGAAGTACCTCAAGACGAAGAAGAAGAAGATGGGCCACATCCTGAGCGTGGAGTGAGGGAGGAGCGATGGTGCGGACGATCGAGGGGGACCTGAAAGGCGCCGGCCTCAAAGTGGCCGTCGTGGTCTCGCGCTTCAACAGCTTCATCACGGAGCGGCTCGTGGAAGGGGCGCTGGACGGACTCCGGCGTCACGGGGTGGAGGACAAGGACGTCCGGGTCGTCCGCGTGCCGGGCTCCTTCGAGCTGCCGCTTGCGGCCCGTCGCGCCGCGGCGTCGAAGGTCGACGCGGTCGTCGCGCTCGGCGCCCTGATCCGAGGCGGTACGCCTCACTTCGATTACCTGAGCGCCGAGGTCACCAAGGGCATCGCCCAGGTCATGCTCGAGACGGGGGTCCCCGTAGCGTTCGGCGTCCTCACGACGGATACCGTCGAGCAGGCGATCGAAAGGGCCGGGACGAAAACCGGCAACAAGGGGTTCGAGGCGGCCCAGACCGCCATCGAGATGGCGAACCTGCTCCGCCAGCTGTAGGGGAGGGGAACTCCCGGCGTGCGCAGGGAATCGCGGGAAAAGGTCTTCCAGACGCTTTTCATGATGGACGCGCTGGGGGTCGGCCCGGACGAGGCGATCGCCCTGTTCGCCCTGGCATCCTCGCCGGCCCCCGACGAGACGTACTACCTCGAGACCGTCCGGGGGGTCCACGCGCACCGCGACGAGGTCGATGTCCTGATCCGCCGGGCGGCCGAGAACTGGCGCCTGGAGCGGATGCCCCTCGTGGACCGGAACATCCTGCGCCTGGGAGCTTACGAGATCTGCCGCTCGCCGGACGTCCCGTACGCCGTGGCGATCAACGAGGCGGTCGATCTCGGGAAGCGTTTCGGGTCCGAGGATTCGGGGTCCTTCATCAACGGGATCCTCGACAGGATCTCGGAGATCCGGATGAAGAAGACGGGGAAGGCTCACCGGGCGGGGGCGGGGCGGTCCACGGAGGAGGAAGGCGCTTGAAGTACCGGCCGCAGGCGATCGAGGGAAAGTGGCAGGCCCGGTGGGAGGCGGGGGGCGCCTTCCGGTGCGAAGACGTTCCGACGGCACCCAAGTTCTACTGCCTGGAGATGTTCCCGTACCCGTCGGGGCGGATCCACATGGGACACGTTCGGGTCTACACGATCGGCGACGTGATCGCCCGGTTCCAGCGGATGCGGGGATACGAGGTGCTCCACCCGATCGGGTGGGACGCGTTCGGGCTTCCGGCGGAGAACGCCGCTCACCGTCACGGCACGCACCCCGCCAAGTGGACGTACGAGAACATCGGCTTCATGCGGGAGCAGCTCAAGCAGCTCGGCATCTCCTACGACTGGAAGCGGGAGTTCGCGACCTGCTCCCCCGGGTATTATCGCTGGGAGCAGCTCTTCTTCCTCTGGATGCTCCGGGATGGCCTGGCGTACCGGAAACGGGCGCTCCTCAACTGGTGCGACGAGTGCCAGACGGTCCTCGCCAACGAGCAGGTCAACCGGGACGGCACCTGCTTCATCCACGACCAGACGCCGGTGACCCAGAAGGAGCTTGACCAGTGGTTCCTGGGCATCACGAAGTACGCGGAGGAGCTCCTGTCGGGGCATGCGGAGATCGCCGACGGATGGCCGGAGAACGTCCTCGAGATGCAGCGGAACTGGATCGGCCGCAGCGAGGGCGCGGAGATCGAGTTCCCGATCGCCGACGGCGGCGGGTCGATCACCGTCTTCACGACGCGGCCCGACACCGTGTTCGGCGCCACCTTCATGAGCATGGCGCCGGAGCACCCCCTGGTCTTCGAGTTCGCAAGGGAAGCGGGGCGCGAGGCGGAGGTCCGCGCCTTCGTCGAACGGGTGGCGTCGCAGGACCGGATCGCCCGCACGAGCGGCGATCTCGAGAAGGAGGGGATCTTCACGGGGGGATATTGCGTCAACCCCGCCACCGGGACGAAGATCCCGGTGTTCGCGGCCAACTTCGTCCTTTACGAATACGGGACCGGCGCCGTCATGGCGGTCCCCGCCCACGACCAGCGCGACTTCGAGTTCGCCCGGAAGTACGGGCTTCCGATCGTCGTCGTCGTCCAGCCGAACGGGGCGGATCTTTCGGACGGGACAATGGAGGCCGCCCACGAGGGGCCCGGCACGCTCGTGAACTCGGGGCCGTTCAACGGGCTCCCGAGCGAAGAGGGGAAGAAGGCGATTACGCGGCATTTCGAGGAGAAGGGAACGGGGCGGGGAAAGGTCCAGTACCGGCTGCGCGACTGGGGGGTGAGCCGCCAGCGGTACTGGGGGTGCCCGATCCCGGTCATCCACTGTCCTTCGTGCGGCGTCGTCCCGGTTCCCGAGAAGGACCTGCCGGTCGTCCTCCCGGAAGATCTGCCTTACACGCGTGAACGGGGGAACCCGCTGGCCGGCGCGGAAGAGTGGGTCCGGGTGCTGTGCCCGGCGTGCGGCGCGCCGGCGCGGCGGGAAACCGACACGTTCGATACTTTTGTGGAGTCGAGCTGGTACTTCCACCGGTACATCGACCCGGACAACCACCGGGAGCCGCTCGATCCCGGGAAGATGAAGGCCTGGATGCCCGTGGACCAGTACGTGGGCGGGGTCGAGCACGCCTGCATGCATCTCATCTACGCCCGGTTCTTCCACAAGTACCTGCGCGACAAGGGGCTCGTGCCGGGGAACGAGCCGTTCCGGCGGCTCCTCTCGCAGGGGATGGTCTGCATGCAGACGATGGAATGCCCCAAGCACGGCTGGCGCTACCCCGAGGAGGTGGACCCCGAGGGGAAGTGCCGGCAGTGCGGGGAGAAGGTGGACTTCGGCCGGTCCGTGAAGATGTCGAAGTCGAAGCGCAACGTCGTCGAGCCGTCCGCCCTCATCGAGCGGTACGGCGCCGACACGGCGCGCCTGTTCTCCCTGTTCGCCGCCCCGCCCGAGAAGGACCTCGACTGGAGCGAGCAGGGTGTGGAGGGGGCGTACCGGTTCTTGGGGCGCGTCTATCGGCTTGTCGTCCAGCGCGCGAAGGCGCTGGCCGCGGCGGCCGCCGCCCCCCCCGCGGAGACCGAGGAGGCCCGGAAGATCCGGCATGTGACGCACCGGACGCTCAGGAAGGTCACGGCGGACATCGACCAGCGGTACCGTTTCAACACCGCCATCGCGGCGGTCATGGAGATGGTCAATTCCCTCTACCTCGTGGAGGACGCCGCCTGGGAGGCTGAGGCGACGGCGCCCGCCCTCCGGGAGGCGGTGGAGATCCTCCTCCACATGCTCTCGCCTTTTGCTCCGCACATCGCGGAAGAGCTGTGGGAGAGGACGGGACATGCCGGCCTTCTGTGCCGGCGGCCGTGGCCCGAGGCGGATGAGGAGATGGCACGGTCCGATGAGATCCTTGTCGTCGTGCAGGTCAACGGGAAGCTGCGCTCCCGGATCACCGCGGACGCCGAGGCGACCGAGGAGGAGATCCGGGCGATGGTTGCGGCGGATCCGCGGGTCGTCGAATACACCGCGGGGAAGACGGTCCGGAAGTTCGTCTATGTCCCGAAGAAGCTCGTCAACCTCGTTGTCGCGTGAGGCGGCGGGGGGCCGCGCCTTTCCCGCCCTCGTCGTCGTGCTCGCCCTCGCGGCTTTTTCCTCCTGCGGATACCGGCTCTCGGCGTCCGGCGGGTCTCGGTTCGCGGACCCCGCGCTGAAAGTGGACATCCGCCCCTTCACCAACGCGTCGGTCGTGCCCGACGCGGGGGCCTTCCTCGCGGGGCGTCTCCGGGACGAGATGCTGCGGAGCGGGTTCCGCGGGCGATTCCTGCGCGACGGGGCCGATTACCAGGTCGAGGGGACGATCCGGGAAATCCGGGAAACGGTCGTTTCGCATGGGGCGGACAACTTCGCCCTGGAGCATCGGCTGGCGGTCTTCGTGGACATCCGCGTCGTGGAGCTCGTCCACGGCCGGCTCCTCTGGAAGGGGGAGGGGCTCTCCGAGTCCGCTTCCTACTACGCGGGTGCCGATTTCCAGTACACCGAGTCGAACCGGCGCACCGTGTTCGAGGAAGTCTCGCGCCGCCTGGCGCGCCGGATCGGCCAGACCCTCCGGGTCCTCCTGTGAAGGGAGGGGCGTTTCCCCGGCCCTTTCGCTCCCTTTCCGAGGGAGACCCTCCGCCGGCCGTCCTCCTGTCCGGAGACGGCGTCGGGCTCGCCGGCCTCGTCGGAGAACTTCTCCTGGAGCGGTTCCGCAGGGAGGGGAAAACCGCGGAGCTGACTCAATGGACCGGTGCGATCCGGGAAATCCGGGAAACGGTCGTTTCGCATGGGGCGGACAACTTCGCCCTGGAGCATCGGCTGGCGGTCTCGGTGGACATCCGCGTCGTGGAACTCGTCCACGGCCGGCTCCTCTGGAAGGGGGAGGGGCTCTCCGAGTCTGCTTCCTACTACGCGGGTGCCGATTTCCAGTACACCGAGTCGAACCGGCGCACCGCGTTCGAGGAAGTCTCGCGCCGCCTGGCGCGCCGGATCGGCCAGACCCTCCGGGTCCTCCTGTGAAGGGAGGGGCGTTTCCCCGGCCCTTTCGCTCCCTTTCCGAGGGAGACCCTCCGCCGGCCGTCC
>JAMDCN010000129.1 GCA_023489025.1 Deltaproteobacteria bacterium
CTGGCTGCGCGACCTGATCCACCTGTGCCGGTACCGGTTGGAGCAGAACAACGGGAACGGTGCGGACGCGCAGGTCATGGGGTGGGCGAGAGAAGCGCAAAGGCTCTATGAGGAGCGGTACCTGAAGGCTCCGAACGATCCGATGGCGCCGGATGCCCTGTCCTACTACTCGGAAGCAAACCGGCTCCTTGGCGAAGGGGTCCCGATGCAGGTGAAACTTCGGGTCGGCAACGAAGGGGAGCGGGAATTCATGGCGCAGTTCCGCACCAGCGCGGCCGCGGCTGAATTCATGGCGGGAACGATGAAGGCCACGGTCGGAAAGTACGAGGGAAGGTACATCTGATGCTCTACACCACCGTAGACGCTTGGAAGACGCGATACCCGAAACTCGACGCCACGAACGCCACCTCCGCGACCCTCTACGGATACCTGGAGGAAGCATCCGACGAGGCGGACGGGTATCTCTCCACCGCGGGAATCACCGTCCCGGTTTCTCCCGCCCCTCCCGTGCTCGTGGGGAAGGTCCAGGCGCTCGCCACGGTGTACTTTTTCGAACGCAACGTGCGGGAGGCGGGCAGGGACGCCGGAGTGGGCAAGATGCGCTCCAGCGTCATGGACTGGTTCCAGTCCCTGATCGACAAGAAGACGACGCTGGTAGCCTCCGGCGGGGGAACACTCGGGGCGGGCGCCAAGGTATCGCTGTGGACGAATCTGGACTCCTACACGCCGACTTTCGGCGGCTCCGATATCGTAGACGCCGAGGTAGATCCGGATCGGATCGACGATGAGGAGGATGCACGGTAATGGCGACTCCGGGCTCCTCCCGCGTCGAGATCCTGATCGGGGATCTGGATCTTCACCGGGTCGCCAAACAGTTGGGCGATACCCGTCCGATGTTCGCCGCGCTCGGCATGGAACTCTTGAAAGAGGTCTACCGGAACTTCGAGGTAGGCGGTGCATGGAGCAAATGGGCGCCACTGCGACCCGGGACGATCCTGTCCCGACGCGCAGGCGGTTCCTCGAAGCCCCTGCAGGCGTCCGGACAACTCCGCGGCTCTTTCCGATCCGAGGCCGGGAAGGGACAGGTGCGGGTAGGCTCTCCATTGAAGATAGCGAAATACCATCAGGAAGGCCGCGGGATCTACGTAGGACAGCCGAAATGGGCGATCCTGCCGCGACGTGCGAAGGCCCTTGCATTCCCGTTCGCCGGAGGATCGCCGGTCGGCTCTCCTGGGAAGTTTTCGTCTTACGGCCACAAGAAGCGCAGCGCGAAGTTCCTTTCCGGCACGCCGATGGCGGTGGTTCGAAAGGTCATGCATCCCGGCTATCCTCCCCGGCCGATGCTTCCTCCGGAGGCGATTGCGCTGCGGCTGGCGCAGGGCGTCATCTCCGAGATGCTGAAGGGCGGGAAGTAGATGGCGATCAATTACGAGGACGTCACGCAGGCCATCGTCGACCTGATCCAGAACGCCATCCCCTCTGCGAAGGTACTGATGGAGCCCGCCGAGGTGGGAACGACCACCGGGCCGGAAATCGGGGTGACGCTTACCGGCGAGGAAAACACCGAGGAGAACATCGGCAGCGCGGATCCGTACCAGACGACGCTCCGATACTCCCTGCTTTGTTCCGAGTATTCCGTAGACGGAGTGCTGGAGGCGATCAAGAAGCGGAACGTGCTGGTGAACCTCGTGCGGCAGGCGGTGAAGGAAGATTCCAACCGGAACCTCTCCGGAAAAGTCGATTGGACGCAGCTTGGGCGGATCGAATATGAAACCGCGCAGGGAGAGACGGCGGATTTCTGGGCTGCCGCCAATATCGAACTGCTCGTAACCCTGATGGCCTGAAGAAGGAAATCATGCTGGACAAAGAGGACATTCTTAGATTTCTAAAGAAAATAGATATTGATACAAACGGTCCGGACGATTGTTGGCCTTGGCTTGGCTATAAAAGAAAGGATGGCTACGGGCGTTTTTGGGTTCATGGCAATTATTGTTACGCACACCGCATATCGTATGAAGTCTTCAACGGTGAAATTGATAACGTATTATTTGTAGATCATAAATGCAGGAACAGGATATGCGTGAGGCCAGACCATTTGAGACTTGTTGACGCACGAACTAATTGCCTTGAAAACAGCCATTCTATCCCGAATATTAATTCTCTTAAAACTCATTGTCCTAATGGGCATGAGTATTCAAAAGAAAATACATATATTCATCCAGATAAAAGTAGGCGTTGCAGAAACTGTCGCATGGAGCGCAAGGAGAGATGGCATAGGGAAAATCGGGGAAAGTATAACGAATACCAAAGGGCTTATAGAACAAAAGTATACGCCCAAATAGGGAGGTGAGAACATGCCCGGATTCGGAAGCAATGCGTACCTGGCAGTCTGCAGGCAGAACAGCGCGGGGGCAACCGCTCCGTCCTCGTGGTACAACGTACCGTTCGCGAACCACGGCCTGGACTGGAACCCGGAGGAGTTGCTCGATGACTCCATCACCGGGAACCCGGATACGCCGAACCGGGTCTTGGGCTACACGAGGGCCGCTGGCCCCATCGTGGCGAACGTCCACCCGATCATTCTGGGGCATTTCCTGCGTGGTTTGTGCGGGCAGTCCTCTCCCGCGGCGGCGGGAGCTGCTTTCGTCCACACGTTCAACCCCGTTTCAGGTGACTTCTCCGGCGTGGAGACGTTGCCTCCCTACGCCTTTCAGGTACACCAAGGGGATTCCTCGGTCAACTCCTCGTTCCTTTACCAGGACGCCTACGTGAACACGTTCGAGTTGTCCGTGGCGGCGGGTGCCTACGTTCGCGGAACATGGGGCGTTATCGGGAAGGAATGCACGCTGATGACGAAGGCGGTTCCTCCGGCGTGGGATGCAGGGATCAACCCGTTCAAATGGTCGCAGGCGTCCCTCCAGATCGGCGGGGCGGCGGTGACGCGGTACCGGGATTTCCGGTTCATCTTCGACAACCGGATCGCGGGGCAGGACCGGATCAACAATACGACCGCTCCGGCCTATCACTTCCGGGACGGTTTCCGATCGTTCGCCCGGTTCTCAGGCACGGCGGATATAGCACAGACTGATTGGCTGAACGTGAAGAACGAGACGGCGCTTGCGATCGATGTCTACGTAAAGGGGGCGCTTTCCATTTCCTCCGGCTACAACGAATACCTGCGGCTGCAGGTGCCGCGCCTGAAACTCACCAAGCATCCGACCGCCGTGGCAGGTCCCGGAATCGTCACCGTGACGATCGAGGGGATGGCGGAATACCACTCGGGAAGCGGAACAGTCTGCACGTTCACTCTCTGCAACACGTTCGCCGATTACAACGCTTGATCCAACCGGGTGGGTCGAAGGTGGCGGGACACCTGGGGAGGTTCGCTTCTCCGACCTTCCCGGTCCGGATCGCCCATTCGGGATCAGGCGCAATAATCCGGGCTGCCGTTCGAGTCGGCGCCCACTCGCCCATCATAAACAGGAGGAGACGATGAGCAAAACGTTCGCGGAATGGAAGAAGGAACGCCGGACGACGATTACATTGCCGTCTGGAATCGAGGCGGAACTGCGCCTGCCGTCCGGATTCAAGCTCGCCACGTTGGGGCCGCTACCCATGATCGAATCAACTGATGACGGTCGCGGAGTCGCGATCGCGAGGCGGTATATAGATACCTGCTTGGTAAGACTCTCGGAGGAAAGAGATCCCATCAGCCGTGGGTTGATCGAACCGGACGATTTTACGCTTGATGATGTCAACGCGATCGTAGATGCCGTGATCAGCCTCATGCCGAAGCGAGAGGTGGTCGACGAAGCCGTCCCTTTGGCCGACACGGTCTCCCCGCAAGAGTCGCCCGTCTCCTTGACGGAGTAGCGCAACGCTACCACGTCCGCCCCTCTGCCCTGATGGAGGGGCCGTACCGTAACCTTCTCTTCGACATGGAAGTGGCTCTCGACGCTCAGGATCAGGATAAGAAGGAGCGGGAATGGCTGGACGAAACGAGATAGAACTCCTCATAAAAGCCCGGGATGAAGCCAGCCGGGCGATTGATGGAGTCAACCGGAAAGTCCGGGAACTCGAAGGTTCCGCCGGTCCCGCCTCCGGTGCGCTCGGGAACGTGGAATCCGGCATGTCCGGAGTAAGTGCGTCCGCCACGATAATGACGGCGGGTATTGTCGCAGCAGGCGTGGCGCTTACAGCGTTCTATTCTGCTGCCCAAAAGGGTCTTAAATCCATCGACGATCTGCGTCTCGCTCAGGCATCGATGGCGTCCGCCGCCGCGTCGAACGATCCGAACAAGCCGTGGGAGGAAGTGTACGCCACGACGGGGCGGATCGTGGAGAAGGTGTACGAACTCGACCGGGCGTTTATCGGCACGGGCGATGAACTGCTGATCCTTTCCGATTCGATGGTCACCTTCGGGATGGGGATCGACCTTTCCACGAAGAAGCAACAGGATCAGTTTGTCGCGTTCGCCAACATGATCAAGATGATGACCCGCGGGCAGGATTTCCAGCGGCAGGCGTTCCAGGAGGTCCGCTCCCTGATGGAGGGTGCGGACGTTCAAGGGGCGCTCCTTGTAAAGAAGCTGGAAGCCGCAGGCGTCAACGTCAAGGCGATGGTGCCTTTGTGGCGGGAGCAGGGAGTCCTCCTCGAAAAGATCATGGAGATCCTGCCCGGCTACGCGCAGGGAAGCAAGGAAGTAGAAAATACCCTTCAGGCGCAGAAATCCTCGCTTGAGACGATAACGTTCAAAATCCTACGGGAAGGGATGGCCCCGGCATACGAGGACATTACCGAACTCGTGAAGAAGATCAACGATTCCCTGATGGATCAGAACGGGTTGACGGAAAAGGGGAAAATTCTTGTCGATGGGTTGAGGCTCGCATGGGTAGCCGTCTCCACGCCTATCAGCGCGGCGGCGAAGGCATTGGATTGGCTCCTACAGGGAACGGTTGCTTATTACAACGTCACGAAGAATCTTGTGGCGGCAGCAAAGGATAGATTGAATATCGGGAGCAGCATCGGCGGGATGAGCCAATCTGATTGGTCCGCATCGATGGCGGCTGAGATGGGATACGACATTGCACCTGGCGGGTTGAAGCTGGATCCCAGTAAAAACAGGGGAGAATCCGACGAGGCGAAGCGGGCTCGCGAGAAGGCGGCAAAGGACCGGGAGCGGGAGACGAAGAAGCTCCATGAAGCCCTGATCGGCTACGAGGTGGAGTTCTGGAAGAACTACGACAAGGCGATCATCGACGGGAACGAGGCGATCAATAAATACACCCGGGACCAGCTCGCCAAGCGTATCGAGATGGAGCGCAAGGGAGCCGAGCGGCAGGAGGAATTGAATCTCCGACTGAAGGCTCTCCGGGACGAGGCTGCGACCCCGGTAAAGTGGCCGTGGAACGAGCGGGATGTCACCCTCATGGAACGGATGAACGAAGAGTCCGTCAAGTTCGCCGAGAATGTACGCAGGCTCAATAAGGAATTCGACGCAAGCGAGCGAGGCGAAGGCCCGTTGATGACGAAGGATCAGTACGAGAAGGCGTTCAGGGCGTATCAGGACGCCTACGGAGCCGCCTTGGGCAAGGTGCGCGAGGAAACGGATGTCACGACACAGCACGTCGCAGATGCATGGGATGAGTTGTTCAACGGCCTCGGCGGGGAAATGTCGGATGTCTTCTTCGACGCCTTCAAGGGGAAACTGGATTCCTTGAGCGATTACATGGATCGGTTCACCGATATCGTGCGCCGTGCATGGGCGAATCTCATCTCCGACATGATCACAGAGCAACTGAAGCTCTCCTTTGGCGGCGATCTCAAATCCGGCCTGTCATCGCTTGCGGGACTCTTCGGCGGAGGGGGAGGCGGATCCTCCGCAGCTCTCGCGGAAGTCGGCGGGATGACGGAAGGATTGTCGATGTTCTACGGGTACAAGCATGGTGGGATCGTGCCGGGTGGATTCATGCCGATCCGGGCGTTCGCAGGTGGGGGTATCGCGGACCGTCCTACCTTCGGAATTGTCGGGGAGGGCGGGGATTCCGAGGCGGTGATTCCGCTCAAGGGTGGCAAGGTACCCGTGGAGATGCGCGGAGGGGGTACAACGGTAAATAATAATTTCACGATCGTAGCGGCGGATACTAGGGACATGGATCGACTTCTCATGGATCGCCGCGGCCTGATCGTCGGCATGGTGGCCGATGGGATGAGGAACGCATCTCCGTTGCGTGACAGCATGCGTAGGAGCATGTAGGGATGCCGAAGCAGTTTCTCGACATCACGCCCTCCTATCCGTTGCGGGAGATCGAGTTCTGGCGCGTGCTGGTGGCAGAGGCCGAATCCGGGAAGGAAGTCCGGACCACGCGCTGGAATTTCCCCCGCCGTGACTGGGATCTGACGTGGCGCCTCGCGGTCCGGACCACGGAGCGGGAGCCGATCCTTTCCGTGCTGCGGAAGGCCAAGGGGGGAAACGACACCTTCTTCTGGAAGGAACCGTACCCGACGACGCGGGACGACATTTACATCGGCACCGGGACTGGCTCGCGGACGAACTGGGTCCTACCGGTGTGGGCGGCGGAATCCTACACGCTATACGTAAATTCCGTGATCTACACGGCCGGGTCACAGTATGCCGTTACCTCCTATGGCAGCGCGAACAGTCAGCACATATTTTTGATCACTTCCCCTACGCCGGTCGCGGGCGAGGCGATCCATTGCTCCTACCTGAATGGCTATTACACTCCGCTGGTGCGGCAACTCTCGCCGTTCCAGTCGTCGCTTGTTCCTCCGGGATGGACGAAGAACGACATCACGCTGACGTTCCGTGAACCCAAGGAGGATATGCCCGAATCATGAGCCCGCGGTATTCCTTCCAAGGCATTCACCGTGACGAGTTCGGCGCCATCGTAGGAAGCGGGACGATCGAGGTATGGAACATCCGCACTCCGACGGTGGCGACGGTCTACACGGCGTGGTCCGGCGGGTCAGCCGCCACTTCCGGGCAGGTCGTAGCTGATGCGAACGGAAGGTGGCAGTTCTTCGTCAGCGATTCGGATTATCCGATTGTATCGGAATTCGACATTGTGATGAAGAAATCCGGTTACAGCACGCAATCCTATACGGCTGTCAGGTAGGGGGGAAATTGAATGCCGGACCTGTTCTCTGGCGGATTCGGCGTCACTCCGGATTACCTGCTTCCCCGCCGGATCCTATCCCCATCCTCGGGGTCCTATAAGATGCCCTTCTATCTGTTCGAATTCATGTTCACGTCTCCCAAACGGTACACCGATACGGACCTGACAGTGGTATGGAGCGGGAACGCGTATAATCCCGTGCCGATCTCTGTTGCGGGGTTCGAGAAATCATCTCTGAACTTCGCCGAAGTGCTGACGATCAAGGCGCAGAATGTCGATCGGGAGATCTCCGCGATCATCCTCAACGAAAGGATACAAGGCAAGGAAGCGTCGATCTACGCTTCAGAATGGATGGCCCCCGGATCCTTCTCCAACCCGACTGTGATCTTCAAAGGGCAATTCGACGGAGCGAACATAGAAGAGGGATATGATTCCGCCGATGTTTCCATGGAAGTTAGAAACGAATTCGTGAAGTGGGATATGCCGGTTCCGCGCAGTACGTTCGCAGGAACCTGCCAATGGAAGTTCAAATCCGATACGCCGGATGCCAGTACACCGGAGTCGCGTCGCTGTGCAACAAGACCTGGGAGCGTTGCACGGAGCTGGCAAACATTCATCGCTTCCGCGGATTCCGGTGGCTGCCGATGCTGCAGGACAAGGAAATATGGTGGGGCCGGAATCCGCCGCCGGGCGCTTGAAGATGGAAGGTCCGGATTGTTTCGGCATGGCCCTCCAATATTTACAGGGAAGGGAATACAAGGCAAGTTTCCGCAATCTTGAGGAATCACGGGAAGGAGATATCCTTTTGTTCAGTTCCTCTACCCATGGAGTCGCCATTGTGATCCATGCGGGAGGTAAGCGCGGATATACGTACATGAAGGAAAGAAAGGCTTTGCTACGGTTCAAGGATCTGCTGCATAACGGTCGATTCCTCGCGGGGGTGCGTCTTGGGTAAGACGGGCGGCGGCATCCTCTCCTTCGTCGGGGCGATATTGAGCATCGCGGGGTACCCGTACGTCGGCATACCCCTTATGATGGTGGGCGGCGTCATCGCGCAGCAGGCATTGAAAAAAGAGGCCATGGCGCGGATGAAGGCCGCGATGACCGGCTTGCGGGCGAATACCAGGACCACCGAACGCCCAATCCCGGTGATCTACGGTCGGCACAGAGTCGGCGGTAACGTACTGTGGATGTCCACGGAGGGAAAAGGCCCAAACGATTTTAATCCTACTCGCAACAAATTATTCATGGTGTACGGTATTTCCGAGGGACCAATCGATGGGTACGAGGAGATGTTCTTCAACGATGTCAAGGTATGGGACGCCCGCTCTGGTCAGTTGAGGACGCAATTCCATAACATGTTCTATTCGGAGTTCCGCACCGGGACGAATTCGCAGGCTCCGTTCTCCCACGTGGCGACGTACCATAACCTGTACGACATCGCCAGCGAGACGTTCCCGCTGACCGCCGTGGCGATGGTCGAATTCTTCTATAGTTCAGATATCTATCAGTCTATCCCGAACGTCACGTGGACGATTCGTGGGAAGCAGGTACCGGACTGGACGGATGTGAACTCTCCCGGGATCGTGAAATGGACGCAATCCGGCCCGTTACAGGTGGCGGACCTGCTGACGAACAAGCAATATGGGATGGGGATCTCCTCGGCGAATCTGAACGTGTCGGACCTGACCTCCGCGCACGCATACGCTTCTGCCGCGATCTCCCCGGCCAGCCGAGGGGTAGTCGAGATTGTGGACATGTCCTCGCAGCGACCGAAGTATTACGAGCGGGACATACAGGTGCCGCGCGGTGCGGATCAATCTACACAGAACGACAACCCGTTCGGAGCCGGATCGCTATACAACCTGGTTTTCACCGACAAGCTGCCGATCAAGCCGGGATCGCTCACCTTCGTCAGCATGCTTGGGTCGGTATATTACGATTCCCCGCGCAGTGGGATGATCTCCGAATTCGGACGCCTTCTTGGAGCCGCTGCGGCGCAGGTAGGATCCGTGAACTACCTGTCCGGAGCGATGGCCGTAGATAGGCCGCCGCAACTGCCGTATGGGGAGCCGACGGTTCTCACCTGGACGGCTAAGCATTACGCCGATTGGGAGTTCTCGTTCCGCACGAAGTTCCAGAGCATCACCCGCAGCGTCTTCGTCGTCTCCACGCCGGAGACCCTGGTGGAGACCGGGACGGTAACGAGCAATATCATCAACCTGTACTCCTCGCAGGGCGGCGGCGGCACGTTCGATTACGGGACCGGACAGCTAAACGCCTATTTCGGCGCGCATGAATGGTACGACAACAACCCCGTGGAGGTCCACTACCGCGTCTCCACACGCGCGAGATTCTCTACGAACTATCCGCTGTTCGAGCCTGAAAAGGTTATGGACGCGATCAAGAACATCCAGAACCACTACAGGGGATTCCTGGTCTATGCGGACGGCAAATATGGTATTAAAACTGACAAGCCGGAGGGGTCGGTCTTCTCTTTCGACGACGACAATATCATAGCAGGCACGTTCCGGCTGCATCAGCCTTCGATCAAGGAAATCCCGACGAAGGTCGTAGTGAAATATCTCGATGCCCTGAACAACTTCACGCCAGCCGAAGCATCGTTCGATGTCCGCAGCGTGGACCCGGGGATGGAAATCGAGCACGTACTGGATATGCCGGGACTAACCGCACGCGATGAGGCGATGGCGACGGCCTACAGTTACGCGAACCTTGCGAATCTCACGAACTTCATCGAGTTCGAGACGAATCATAACGCCATCGGGGTCGAGGCGGGAGACGTCGTCGATGTGACACATCCATCCGCTGCGTGGTCGCAGAAACTGTTCCGGGTCATGGCGATCTCATTCGCCAAGGACGATAAACTGGCGATCAGCGCGATCGAGCATGATCCTACAGCCTACGTCGATGATTGGATGCAGGGGCCGATGATCTCGCGCAATCCGTCGTTCTTCCCGAAGCGGTCCTACTGGCCGCCGAATGTCTCCTCGGCGACACTGTCGGAGTATTCGCGGACGCTTTCCGATGGAACTACCGTTCCAGCGATCAAGTATCAGATTCAGGCGGTCGATTCGGCATTCCTCTCCATCGACCACTGGAACGTGTACTATGCGAACGTCACGCGGGGTCAGCAGACCAGGATCGGATATTCCGGCATCAACACGGTCGGGTACCTTTCTCCCGTGGAGCCGGGATGGAACATCGTCAATATCCACGCCGTCTCTCAATTTGGAAACGAGAGCGCGAAGGTGTGGACGGGAAGCGTGCAGGTGTTCGGGAATCCGGAGCACGAATGGCAGAACTGGAGATTGATCCCGAAGGTCACGGATCGCATTGTAGTAAATTCATTGTTCACATCGTTGCATGTTGTTAGTGATCCGGTTCTCAATGGTCAAGAAATCAACGCCATCCGCCATCCGCAGGACGGCTATGATTATGTGGTAAGGAGATCCAGCGTAGGGACCAAAACGATTACTGCGTACAAAATAGATGACCGCGGAATGGTCATAATGACGCACGTATTTTCGAACGCGTTATGGTCCCCAGAAGTCCTGTTTCCGGTAGGGTCAGGATATATAGCCGCAACATTTTATGACGCTACGGGGCCAAAAATTCACAAATGGCAGACCAGCGACATGACGGCGGTTTCCTGCGCCGATTGGACAAACCCGCTCACGGCTGGCGCCGGACCGACCGCCTACGCAGTAACCTCCGCCTTTATCTATTTGTTCGATCTTTTGGGGCAATACTGTGTTGTATCGAAGGGGAATCTTGTCGCAGGCGCGGCGACGTGCATCCGATCGCGCGGGCAACTTTCACTCCACGGCAGTTATCCCCTTCGGACGTATTGCACCGCAACAGATTCGTGGATGAACGTTTATTTCTGGGGCACAACATCGAAAGACGGGATGGATTATCCTCAGAACAAAATCGTATACGCCGAGCGATATACGTTGGACTTCGGCACATGTGTACGTTCTTGGACTCACCAGTTCACCGTTGGCAGCATAACCTATGTGGACCCGAACGCCGAATCATTCGCCGCTGTTACGATACCGGGTAATGAAGATGCGTTTCTTTATCTTCTCACAAGATATGGCGACCTGGGAGACACGAAGACGGGAGTATATTTTGGTACTGCGATAAATTCTCTTGGGGCGAGGATCTTCGGAAGGGGAAGCGGAACCGAGGGGTGGGATTTCTCAAATGTAAGAATAGTATCCGATCCCGTACTTCGTTCGGACGGAATCATGACCCACTATACCGTTAAGCGAAGCGATGTTTTCAGTCTCGGAGGCAGCCTCTGTTTCGGAACGCTTGAACTGGACTCGTACGAATTATACCGGGTCAATACGTTCACTCCGGTTAACGCTCAGACATGGATATAGCAAAAGATGAATAGGGCAATGCTGCTGTTCATCATCGCGATCCTGTGCTCATCATCAACCCTGGGGATCGCAGATGCGGTTTATCGTGCGATCACATCCGGACGCAGCGTGGCGGATTCTCTCGGCCTTGCCGACTCCTCGTATCGCTACGCGGCGTTCGCACGCAGGGCTGTGGAGTCCCT
>JAMDCN010000020.1 GCA_023489025.1 Deltaproteobacteria bacterium
TCCTCGATGGCCCGGGAGAGGAACGAAGTTTTCCGAATCCTCTACTGTGGTTCCCTGTACACAGGAGAAAGGGATCCCCAGCCGTTCCTTTCCACTCTCGATGATTGCGTCGCCCGCGGGGACATCCACCCGGACCGGATACGGGTTGAGTTCTTCGTCCAGAGGTACGACCGGGAGTCGCTCGAGAAAGCCAGGGGAATAATGCGGCATCCGCAGATACTTGTCATCCGCGACACTGTCCCATACGAGGAGATCGCACGAATTCAGAGAGAAGTGGACTGCCACCTGGTCATCAACCGGAACAACCCAAGAGAAATCGGCCCCATACCTGCCAAGGTCTACGAGTTCATCGCGACAGGCCTTCCGATCCTCGTCTGGGACCCGGCAAACAGCATGAAGGAGGATCTTTGTTATCTCGGGCGCTACGGTGGGATCTCGGTCCACACGGTCACGGACTCATTAAAAAGTGTCATCACCGAACTTTACAAGGCATGGACGGAAGGTGGGACTATAATCCATACGGCATCTGACGATTTCAGCCAAGAGGCCATGGCGGAAAAAGTCGAGGCGATTCTCGAAGAACTTCTGGAAGCCCGCAGAGCCTCCTCGCGTGAAGCCACCGGCTGCTGAAGGAAAAGAAATTCGACAGGGAAAGATATTCTGGAGGAGCCCTCTCCGAGGAGTCGCTACGCCTTGAATTCTTCAGGCCTCGTCAGCGTCATTATCCCGACCTACAATAGGGCATTGGACTGCCTGCAAGCCGCGGAATCGGTTCTCTCCCAGACATATCCCCGCACTGAAGTCCTGGTCGTCGACGACGGTTCGACGGACGACACGGCGGATGTTTTCAGACGCCTTGACGACCCGAGGGTCCGCTACATTCGGCAGGACAACGCCGGTGTCTCCGCCGCGCGGAACAACGGGTTTGCCCACGCGCGTGGGGAGTACATTGCGCTACTCGACAGCGACGACACCTGGTTCCCCTGGAAGCTCGAGGTCCAGTTGAAGGCCCTTGATCGTTTTCCGGGCGCGGGGATGGTCTGGACCGACATGTCGGCGGTCGACAGGGAAGGGACGATTCTTCACAACTCTTATCTCACGCGAATGTACGACGCCTACCGGTATTTCCGGCGGGAGGAACACTTCCGGGAGAGCATCGAGTTGCGCGATCTCTGGAACGAGTGCCCGGTCGAGTGGCAGGGCAGAAAATGTTACGCAGGCGACATCTTTCCCTGGATGTTCATGGGAAACCTCGTCCACACGTCGACCGTGCTCCTCAGGAGGAAGCGGCGGGATGCCGTGGGCTATTTCGACACCGAACTGAAGAAGAGCGGGGAGGATTACGATTTTCACTTCCGTACCTGTCGAGAAGGGGATGTGGTCTATGTGGATCTTTCCTCAGTCCGCTATCGCATCGGGGCCGAAGACCAGCTGACCATGGACCGGTACAATATCTTCATGGCCCGAAACGACCTTTCGACCATCACCCGTATGTGGGATCAGTCGAGGGACAGTATCACACTCCCCGAGGCCCTCATCCGCCGACGCTTCGCCGCCTCACACGAGTGGGTCGGTTTGGCGGAGTTCCCTGGGAACCTTATTGAGACCCGCGCTCACCTTGGTGCAAGTCTCCGGTTCCACCCCCTTCAGCCAAAAGTTCTGGCTTATTTCTTTCTTTCATGGCTGCCTGAGAGCGTCGTTGGACGCCTCAAACGTCTGAAAAACTTTGTTGGAGGACAGAGGTCTCCCCGCAACGACAGGACTTAGGGTCGAAACCATCGAGTCCGTGGAGGGGATCGGTGCGATGCGAGACGCATGGAACCGCCTCCACGCGAAATCTGGAGCGCAGGCCGTATTCCTGACCTGCGACTGGCTATACGCATGGTCAGAGATCTACGCGACCGGAGGGGAGCGCAGGCCGCACGTCCTGACGGTCTGGAATGACAAGGATCTCCTTGCCATCGCCCCATTGATAATACGGAAGGAGAGGGTCGGCCCTTTCCGTATCAGAACGCTCGCATTCCTTGGGACTCCCGAAGCGAGTTCGGATTACCTGGACGTCATCGTAAGGTCCGGGAAGGAGAAGGACGCCGCTGTTGCCTTATTCGGGCACCTTTTCGGGATCGGCCGCTCCCTCTGGGACCGGCTTCAATTCGTGGACGTCCCGTGCGATTCCCCCTTCTTTCTTTGGTTCCTGAAGCTAATGGAGGCGGAAGGAAAACATTTTGATGCAGTGATCGGTTCTTTCTGCCCCATCGCGTCCCTTCCTGGGACCCGGGAGGCTTTTTTCAGAGATCTCACCGTGTCGGGACGACAGACCTTCAACCGTGAGTCCAAGCTCTTGGCCGGGCGAGGGAGGGTGGACCTTGAACGGGTAACGGGTGATGCAGTCGTTGAGGCGTTGGGGTCGTTCGTGGATCTATACGAGAGACGGTGGGCGAGTCGTGACGAACGGTTCGCATTGTTTCTCAAGACCTACGTCGGCAGCACCTCGGGCGAAGAAACCGTCCGGATCGATTTCCTCAAGGTTGACGGTCGCTTGGTCGCCGGCTTGTTCCACCTCCGCCACGAGGAAACGGAGTCGATGTATCTTATGGCCGTTGACCGGGAATTCGAGCCCCGCATCAGCATCGGGAATATCATCGTGGGGATGTGCATTGGTCTTGCGATAGAGCAGGGCGTACGGACCTACGATTTTCTCAAAGGTGACGAACCCTACAAATTTCGGTGGGCGAGAGGCGGCAAGCGCCTGATGGATATTCGGGTCCACAACCCTACCCCCGGGGCATTTCTCCTCTTGGCTTGGCGAACGGTCAAGTCGTTGGGAAAGGTACTGCTTCGATGAACTCCGCAATCGTGTGTTCAACTTATGCAAAGAAACTTATGGACAGTAATTCCAGGGGTCTGCTGTCGGGTCGTGTAACTCTCGTGTTGGCCTTTGCTCTTCTGCTCGCAGGGTGCTCAACTGCCGTCGCGGCTACGTATCACGTGTCTCCGAGAGGCCGCAATCTCTTCGGATCAGGATCGTCAAGTTCTCCATGGAAGACAATCGGGTACGGGCTCCGACACATGCGGGGCGGGGATACCCTGATTCTCGGCAGCGGCACGTTCGCCTCCCCGGATGACGCCATCTCCACCCCGCCGCGCGGTACCCCAGGGCGAGAAACGGTGATCCGTGCAGAGCGGGACGGCAGCACCGTGATCACGTCGCCGCAGGGTCTATCCCTCACCCACGAAGTGTCGCATGTCCGCATCGAAGGGCTGAAATTCGACGCGCACCATTCCAAGCGTATCCTCGGAAACCATGTGCGGATTCTCCGGACCGCATTCAAGGGGGGACCAGGCGACGGGAACACGGTTCAGGTCGGGATCGGTTCCAAAGACTACAACGATACTCGGCGCATATTATTGGAAGACTGTTGGGTATACGGTCCGGGTGGACGGTACAACATCCTGATTTACAATTCCCGCCAAGTGGTTCTCCGGCGGGTCGTCATCCGGCATGACGGTGGGTGGAAGGATGAAAACCAGGATCCCGAGGCCGCCGCCTGTGTTTACAACTCGTCATACGTCTCCTTACAGAACGTCATCGTCGTAGATTCCAATCGATCCGACTATCACAACTGGTATGGCTCGTTTTACAGCACGGCAGACGGTCGGGAGCGGGAAATCTCCTGGCGGGGATGCATCGCCCTAAATAACCGCGCCACCGGGTTCGGCGTCGATCCCAAATACAGTGGGGCAATCGACAATCTCCTGATGCGGGACGTAGTTTCCTATGCAAACGACTGGGGGATCACTTTAGGGAGCCGTGGAACGGTCAATGGCTTAATAGATCGAGCGACCATCGGCAAGACCTCTCCGCAGGGGGAGGGGATCGCCAAATGGGCGAACCAAGGTTCTGTTTTCGTTCGGGAAAGCCTTGTCTTCGAGGTTGGAGTCTCGTCCTTTCGGGGGGTCAAAATTCAGTCGGGTGGTGGCGGAGCTTCAAACCATGGAAAAACTGGTATATCGTACCTCCCACGGGGCGCATCAAGCGTGGGTGGAGGGCAATCCGGTCAGTCCGCGTCAGAGCGGATCGGCGCCGAGATCATGAATCGGATCGGCACCCAGGGGGCGTTTTATGGTGATCCGGAGTGGGACATGGTGATCTCCGATCCCCTTTGGCCGTGGCCGTTCGAGGGTCGAATCAAGAGAGATTTCTCTGAGGTCGATTCCAGGGGATTTTCTGCAAGAGGCAAGGGACGTTATGGGGGGGAACTTTCCCTGACCTCCTATGTCTGGGAGTTCCTCGGCAATCCTTGCCCCCCTGGAATCTGCCTTCCTTGAAATAGGCAACATGTAGAGCTCCCTCCGAAGATAAAGTTTAAAATAAAACAAAATAATTAATGAAATATATATGCATCAAATAGTAAATTAGGACAATATGCCGATTAAACAGGTCGTTAACACATTTCAACATATAGGTATGGTCGTATATTTTTGTTTGTTAATGGGAATTCTCCTGTATCCCTTTGTCTTTGAGTCTCCAACAAGGGTAGAAAAGAACAATGTGAAGTGGATCCATGGGGGCAACGGCGTCGATTTTACGGAAACAGGGGTGATACGTAGCTTTCCCTCGACAAATGGTTTTGGAAATGTATTAATGCGCGGGAATGGAATAACGATTGAGGTTTGGGTGAAACCTTCGGATACAATCCAAGGCGGTCCGGCAAGAATCTTGTCCTATTCCTTCGATCCGTGGCTTCGAAATTTCACGCTTGGGCAAGAGGGGAGCGATCTTCTTTTGAGGCTTCGAACCACAAAGACAAATTTGGACGGAAGCAATCCGGAATTTCTGGTGGAAAATATCTTTGCTCATAACAAAATGAGTCACGTAGTGGTTTCATATGACTTCAAGCAACTGACTGTCCATCAAAACGGAACTTTGAGATTACGGTCTTTATCCCCCGGGGGGAACTTTGATAATTGGGATTTGACCTACCCCCTGTTGATCGGGAACGAAAACACCGGGAACCGTCCTTGGCGCGGATTCGTATACTTGGTTGCCTTCTACAACCGCTGTCTTTCTATTGAGGAAATTAAGAGGAATTACAGGGCTGGAAGTACGATCGGGCCCTATGGGGGAAGGGAGACCGAGCGTGTACGCAAGGGGTTGATCGCCCTATACCCGTTCCGCGAGGGAAATGGGGACATTATTCAAGAATTTAGTAGCGCACGGATTGGCCCCTCCCTGTTCATTCCGAAAGAAGTTATTATCCCGACGACAACGACAGGAAGTTATACGAAATTTCTTAGTTTGGATTTCACTCCCGGGTTCATTCTGAGGTTAAAGGATATTTTACTGAATATAGCTGGGTTCGTTCCTTTCGGTTTTTTTCTGCATAGAACCGCGAGGAGACCTGATAATTCCATTCGACCGATTATGGTCGTAACAATTTTGCTGGCCGGAGCAATTTTTTCTATTTTCATGGAATCTCTTCAATATTATGTCAGGGGCAGGTCGTCCGATCTGTACGACGTGATCAGCAACACGATTGGCGTTTTCGTTGGCGTATTGACGGAGAAATTCGTCCCGAATTGACCTCCTTGTTTTTCGGTATTTCGAAGCTGGAAAGGAAACCACCCATGAAAGTGTTTCTCGTCGGCGGAGCACGCCCCAACTTCATGAAAATAGCGCCTATTTATAGGGCGTCCGTGAAGCACAGTCTGGTCCAATGTAAAATCATCCATACCGGCCAGCATTACGACCATGAGATGTCCCAGTTGTTTTTCGATGAGTTGGAGATTCCTTCTCCAGCGTTCAACCTGGAGGCAGGATCGGGTTCCCATGCGGTGCAAACAGCGAAAATAATGGTGGCATTCGAAGAGATCTGCCTTTCATCCAGGCCGGACCTGGTAATTGTTGTGGGGGACGTGAATTCGACCTTGGCATGCAGCGTCGTTGCCAAGAAATTGACTATCCCAGTAGCTCATGTAGAGGCAGGCCTGCGCAGTTTTGATCTTTCCATGCCGGAAGAAATCAACCGGATGGTCACGGATGCAATCTCGGACTGGTTTTTTGTTACGGAAGAAAGTGGGGTTAATAACTTACTACGTGAGGGAAAGGCGCCTGAACGGATCTATCAGGTGGGGCATGTAATGGTGGATAACCTCCTATACCAGTTCAAGCGGATCAATGAAATGAATGCTGACTGCTTTGCTGTAAGTCCGCTAAAAAAGTTGGCGGGGAAATATTTTTTCATGACGCTGCATCGCCCGTCTAATGTCGATAATAGGGAAATTTTCCTGGGGATCACGGAGGCGATAAACGACTTGGCCTGCGACAGGGAAGTATTTTTTCCCGTGCATCCGAGGACTCGCGGAAAAATGGAAGAGTTCGGTTTACGGATGAGCGAGCGGGTGCACCTGCTGCCCCCCTTGGGGTTCAGGGAATCTCTTTTCCTCTGGAAGGATGCCGAAGTTGTACTGACCGACAGCGGCGGCTTGCAGGAGGAAACGACTGCGCTGGGAATACCCTGCGTCACGATCCGTGAAAACACAGAAAGGCCCATCACGGTTGAGATGGGCACCAACGTGTTGGCCGGCACGTCCAAAACGGGGATCCTTGACGCCTACCGACAGAGTCTTGCAAAGCGTGAAAGTGCAAGTGTGCCATCTCTTTGGGATGGCATGGCATCAGATCGGATATGGGAGATTCTTTTGTCAGAATAGGATACATGGTTATTGATTACAGTATAGTCATTTTAATTGCGTATTTGTAATATTCTTCCTCCTTGCTGTATGCAACTATTCAATAATACAGGCTCCATCATTGGTGTGTTATTTGCACTCTAAAAGGGGAGGGGAGGGATTTGCGTGCGTGTCATTGGCAGATACGGATTTATCCTTTCGCTTTTCATTGCCCTCGGAATGCTTTCCGGTTGTGGGGGAGGGGGAGCCTCCTCATCCGGCGATGGGAACCCGCTTCCCGCGAAGACCCTCAGTTGGGCCGCCCCGGAATCTTATACAGACAACACCTCGTTGAACCCGCTGACGGACCTGGACGGATTTGAGATCTACGTCAACGAGTCGGGTTCCTTCAGCGATGGGGATACCCCTGACGCGGTCGTCAGCGCGGTGGACCCCGTGACGCACACACTTACCACCTCCTTCAACCTTGCCAACCTGTCGCCCTATTTGTCCAAGGGAATTGCCTACCGGGTATCGATGCGGGCCGTCGCCATCACGGGCCTCAAGTCCGATTTTTCTCCCCAAGCTTCCTTCTCCTTCTGATTGCCCCTTCTTGCCCCTTCCGCACCCCTCACGTAGAATTCAATCGGGACCAAAGAGGGGGGGGTTGGATTGAACCATATCGAAGGGGCGATCCTGTCCAGCTTTCGCGCGGGGATCGTCGCGATCCGGGCGGACGGGACGGTGTCCTATGTCAATCCGATCGGGGCGAAGATCCTCGAGGGCTGTTCCCTGAAGGAAGGGGAGAACATCCATCCCCGGGCGGCGGAAAACGTTTTTTTCCGGGTGTTGAGTGAAGCCCTCTCGATGAATTATCTGCCCACACGCGTCGAGGCGGAATTGCCGGGGAGGGACGGCGAGCGGCAGAGCCTTGGGTTTACGCTATCGGTTCTGAAGGAGAAGGATGGCCGGGTCGGGATCTGCGCTTTCTTCAAAGACCTGACCCACGTGGAGATGACCGAGGAGAGCGAGAACCTGAAGCAGCGGCTGCTCATGCTCGGGCAGATGGCGGCGGGGCTGGCCCACGAGATCCGCAATCCGATCGCCAGCATCGGTGTTCACGCGAGCATTCTGCGTTCCCGTTTATCCGGGAACGAAAAACTTCTTTCCTCGGTCAACATGATGTCCCGGGAGATCGAGAAGGTGGATTACATCATCCGGGAATGCCTGAACTTCGTGCGGCCCGCGGAGTTGGATCTCCGGCAGGTACGGGTCGACAAGCTTCTGGATGGAGTCATTGCAAGAATGATCGCTCTCCACCCCGGGATGGTGTTTTCGAAACATAATGCGGGGAACGGTGATCTTGTGGTGGATGCGGATGCCGCCCTGCTTGAACAGGTGTTGACGAACATCCTGGACAATGCGGCGGATGCCTGCCATGGAAAGGGGACCGTCACCGTCATCGTGGGGACATCCCGTCACTTCACCGACGCGGTTCGACTCAACCGGCAGGTCGGATTGATCCTCCCCGGCCATTCGGGAAAGGAAGAGGAGTTCGTCCGGATCCACGTCCGCGACAACGGGCCCGGGATCCTCCCGGAGATACAGGACAGGGTCTTCGTCCCCTTCTTCACCACGAAAAAAGACGGGACCGGGATCGGTCTCTCGCTGTCCCAGAAGATCGTGCACGCCCACGGCGGGGTCATCGACATGAACAGCGAAGCCGGAAAAGGGACCGAATTCATCATTAAGATCCCGATGAGACACGGCAGTGGCCGATAGAGTCCTGATCGTCGAAGACAACGAGGCGTTGCGCGTGGGAATCCGCCTGTCCCTGGAAGACGCCGGGTATGTGGTGCAGGATGCCTCCACGGGAGAGGAGGCGGTCCAGAAGCTGGAGACCGAGCCGTGCCACGTGGTGATCACCGATATCCGGCTTGGGGATTTGAGCGGCGTAGACATATTGAAAAAGGCGAAGGAGGTCAACTCAGAGATCGAGGTGATCCTGATGACGGCCTACGCCACCGTGGAAACGGCGGTCCAGGCGTTGCGCCTCGGGGCGTACGACTACATCCAGAAGCCGTTCGACATGGAACAGCTTCAGCACCGGGTCCGGACGGCGTTGCGGATGGGCCGGATGCGCGGAGAGCTGGAATTCTATCGGAAGGCCGAGTATCGAAACGTCCTCGAAGGAGAGGCGCTGGTTGCCGAAAGCAGGGGGATGAAGGAGATCCTCTCGGTGATCAGGAAAGTGGCTCCCACACCGGCGACGATTTTGATCACGGGGGAGACCGGCACGGGGAAGGAACTGCTGGCCACGCTCGTCCATTTCGGATCCCCTCGGGCGAAGGGCCCCTTCGTGAAGGTGAATTGCGCTGCGCTGCATGAAAATCTCCTGGAGAGCGAGTTGTTCGGCCACGAGCGAGGAGCGTTCACCGGCGCGGAGAAGCTTCGGATCGGCCGCTTCGAGCAGGCGGACAAGGGGACCATCTTTCTCGACGAGATCGGGGACATGAGCTCCACCACGCAGGCCAAGGTGCTCCGCGTCCTCCAGGAGCAGGAGTTCGAGCGTCTGGGAAGCAGCGGCCGATCGGTCAAGGTGGACGTTCGCGTCGTGACGGCCACGAACAAGGACCTGCGGGCCGAGGTCAAGGAGGGACGGTTCCGGCAAGACCTCTATTTTCGGCTCAACGTCGTGAACCTGTCGATCCCGCCCCTGCGGGAGCGGCTGGACGATATTCTCCCGCTGGCGAGATTCTTCCTGAACCAGTATGCGGTCGACTTCAAGAAGAAGGTGAGCGGGTTCTCTCCGGAGGCGATCGAGAAGATCCGCCGCTACGCCTGGCCCGGGAACGTGCGGGAACTTCAGAACTCGATCGAGCGGGCCGTGCTTCTCTGCGACGAGGAGACCATCGACGAGCACAACCTGACCCTCGAAGGACGCGCCGAAGGGGAACCCGTTACGGCAGGGGATACTATGAACCTCGAGGAACTGGAGCGAGGGGCGATACAACGGGCCCTGCGGGCCACCAGGGGGGTGCAGAAGGATGCGGCGGACCTGCTGGGCATCACGCCGCGGGTTCTGAATTACAAGATCCAGACTCTGGAGATCGACTGGAAATCGTTCCGGGCCGTTTGAGACGGACAGGGCGGTAGGGAGAAAAGAAAGGGGGCCTTTCGGCCCCCTTTCTGATTTTCAAATGCGTGCCTTTATCCCTTTACTTGCGGAACCTCTTCCGGCCGTATGCAGCCAGGCCGACAAGACCGGAGCCGAGCAATACCATCGTCCCGGGCTCCGGAACCGGCTGCACGGATTCCACCATGGCGACCATGTCGTTATAATCCCTATCGGAACCACTCAAGTTGAGATCTTCCCAAGCCAGGATGTATTCATTCGGGGTCCAAGAACCGGAGTAACCGCTCGGTAACTGGACCATGTCGCCTGTCCCTTGGAATGAGACCATGTGGTCGCCCTGGTCGCTGTTTCTTGCATCTTCAGAGAACCAGGTGTTTCCATTGCTCATCATGAAGAACCCGAAGTTATTGCCGGTGAGGAATCCGCTATAGGTGGTATAGGTACCGCTAAACTGCTGGAAAACGCCGATGTCTCCATTAGAAAAAACATACAAAGATGCCCGGTCTCCCTGAACTGCAGGCCCTGTGAACAGGGTGGCGAAGTTGCTGCCGTTATATACGCCGAAGGTGTTGATGGCGGCGTTACCGGCAATTTCGATGATCATCGTCGCCGAGGCGTTCCCGGTGCCGGTCACCATCCAACGGCCATCGGGAGCGACCTGGTCGTTGTTCACGTTCACGCTGGATGTGCCGCCCACGGTGATGTTGTTCAGGATCGTCTGCAGGGGAGTTTCGCTCCCCGGCAGGATGACGGTCGCCCATGCCGAACCGGAAGCCGCCACAAATGCCATAAAAACCACCATGGCCATCTGCTTTCTCATCTTCTTCACCTCCACCGTATTGAGAATGCTATTTTTTTTTACACTTTGAAAATAGATTTCTTGACATTTAAAGAGCAACACCCGTGCCATTTTCCGGGAATAAGGCGCACCAATTATTTACGTGTAACGATTTGTTTTTGTTTGAGTTATTTTCAGGAATCGCGCCTGCGGGGTGTCCGAGAAAAATGGGTGATGAATTGTTTTCCCAAATTAAGAATTCTATCCGCCTTAATGTCCACCGGGCTTGCAGGACAGGCGGAGGGCCTGACCGGTAAGGAAATGCAACGGATGCAGGAATTCAGTGATGCGAGTCGGTGATGGAAACGGGGACGTTGCGCGTGGTTTCCAGGAAAACGCCGGTCACTTCCGGGTCGAACCGGGTGCCCGCCCCGCCTCGGATCATCTGCAGCGCCTCTTCCGGAGTGATGGCGCTGCGGTGCGGGCGGGCGGAGACGGCGGAGTCGTAGCTCTCGGCCACGGAGAGGATACGGGCGGCCACGGAGATGTCGTCGCCGCGCAGACCGTACGGGTAGCCCGATCCGTCGAAATGCTCGTGGTGCTCAAGAATCGCCCGGCGCGTCGCTTCCATCCCCGGCACGCCTTCCAGCATCTTCGACCCAAGGAAGGGGTGCTTCCGAACCATCTCCGTCTCCTGCTCGCTCAGCCGGCGCTTCTTCGCAAGGAGGTTCCCGGGAATGCCGACGATCCCCACGTCGTGCAGCTCGGCGGCGTGCCGCAGGGCGGCGAGATCGGCCTTCGCCAACCCCATCCGCTCGCCGATCCGCGTGGACAGGTCGCGCACACGGTTCGAGTGCCCGGAGAGGAAGGGGAAGCGCAGCTCGAGCGCGTCCGACAGGGAGGTGAGGATGGAAAGGGAGAAGGTGCGGACGTTCTCCCGGAATCCGATCCCCTGGGCCAGGATCGCGGCGATCTCGGACGTGATCGGCGCGAACGTCTTCAGATCTTCGTGCGTGAACGCCCGGTGGTCCTTGCGGTTGGTCAGGTGAAGCGCCCCCAACGTCTGGCCGT
>JAMDCN010000159.1 GCA_023489025.1 Deltaproteobacteria bacterium
GGACTGCATCGGAACGGCGCTGCGCTACGGGCACTACGTCGCCACCCCGAAGAAGGAAGTGGTGATGATCGACAACATCGAACTGTTCCACCTGGAGGAGACCGACGTCCGCATCTTCGAGCCGATCCACGAGTTCCTCCCGAAGAAGGCGTATCCGGACGACCGGCAGAAGCGGGTGCGGCTTCAGGAGAAGATGCGGCAGGAGTACGAGGCGGCGTATGCCGACCAGAGGACGGTGATCCGGAAGGCGTGGCCCGATATCGAGCGGTACCTGATCGAGATGCGGCGCAACATCCACGCCTACGCGGGCGAGGTGTTCGAGACGGTGATGACCCGCGTCAAGGCCCAGGTGTTTTCCGGAAAGTAGTGCGGTTCCGCGCGAGGAACGCGCGTTCGACGAGGTAGAACCCCGCGGGCAGCGCGGCCGCCGTGGCGATCACCTTCACCCCGAGCCGGACCGGCGGCGAGGCGACGCCCATCAGGTCCAGCGCGAAATCCGCGAGCAAGGCTGCCGCGTAGACGGACCCCAACGTTCCGAAAACGATCGTGATCCCGAGCAGCAGGCGCGAGCCGGGGCGTATCCGGCGTTTTTCCGTCATCTTTCGATGCGGCTCCCTGGCGGTTCGGGTGGAGTGGCGGGCATGCGGCGTCGCTTGCCCGTAGTCGGATCATACCACCGCGCTGATGTTCCGAATCCAATCGGCGGCCGTCAGTACCTTGCTGAACCGCATCGCCTGGGTGACGAGGATCGCCCGGTGGAGTTCCTCGTCCTTGACGCTGCCCGCATCGTTCTTGACGGACAGGGTTCCCGTGGCGTCCGACAGAAACTCCACGGAAAAGCCGGCGTGGAATGCCTGACGGGCGGTGGCGTCGCAGCACATCTGGGTCATGTATCCGCAGATTGCGACGGTGTCGACCCCTTCCTTCCGAAGCCACTCCTCCAGCCCTGTCCCGGTGAAGCTGCCCGGAAACCTCTTCTCGAGGAGCAGGTCGTAGACCCGGCGCCGCACCTCCTCGTGGAGCTCCCAACCGTGGGTATTCGGTACGAACGCCTTCGCGTCCGGTTGGGTCGATGTGTGCCGGATCACGACCACCGGTACGCCCGATCCGAGGGCCGTGTCCATCGCTTTGAGGATATTTCCGAGGCTCCCCTCCGGGTAGGTCACAGGCAGCATCCCGGTAAAATATTCGTTCTGCACGTCGATTACCAGGAGCGCGCGTCTCATCTCATCCCTTTCTTGGGAACCCGGATACCTTCCCGGAAATCTCGCGGATCGCCACCTTGATCACGGCGATCTTCCGGAGCATCTCTTCGGAGAATTCGTACGGGCCGGCGGTGTACTGCCCCATGATGATTTTCAGGGCCGCGCTCTTCCCACCGGGGTCTTCGACAAACGACGCGGTCCCGGACCCGATCACGCTTCGGTAACGCATCGTCCAGCCGCACGACGCCTCCGACCGGACCGGTTCCGCGTCGACGTCGAACTCGAAGCAGACGACCGCGTTTCTCTTCAGGAGGTCGACCTTCTTTCCCGCGGGAGCGGAGTGGAAATAGAGAGCGCTCCCGTCGTAGCCGAAACAGAGCGGGACGAGGTACGGGCGTTCCCCGTCAAGCAGGGCCAGCCGGCACACCTTCGACCGCCGCATGATGCCGTCGATCTCATCGCGATCCGAGATCTGCTTGTCTGCCCTTCGCAACGGTCTACCTCCCTTCCGCCACGTCGGGTATCGTTCGATGATTCGTAACGCGCCCATGGGCAACGACCAGGAGAATTCCCGCGCCGACAACGGCAACCCCGCCGACGAACTGCAGCGCGGTCAACCTCTCGCCGAGCAGAACAGCCGACCCGGCAATCGTGAGGAACGGGGAGGCCATTAATACCCCGTCGGACACCACCGCGCCGACATCCTTGAGGGAACGGTAATATAGCACGTGCCAGAATGCGATTCCGATCAACGACGAACCGATCAGAATCGCCCAGGCCCGGAGGTCCATGACGTGGAATGTGGAAAAATCCCCGAACAGGAACATCAGGAACATCAGGAACATCGTCGTGTAGACGCTGACGACCCAGAAACTCAAGACGGAAGAATATCCCGACATATACTTCTTCACGGTAACCGGATATCCCCCCCACGAGACGGCCATGAAGAGGAGCAGGGAATAACCGAAAGCGGTCGTACCCCCGCCGCCGTATCCTCCGATCTTCTCCGCCGACAAAAGCGCCAGTCCGATCAGCGATCCCGATCCGCCGATCCAGAACGCCGACATTTTCGCCAATCGTCTCTCGTCGGGGAACAGAAGGAAACTGTACACGACCGTGAACGGGAAGGCGAGTTTGGCGGCAAAACCGATCATGCCGGCCTCCGCGTATTTCCCCACCAATCCCCAGACAACCTGGGTCACGAGATTGATTGCCGCGGGGACGATCGCCGCAACCCAGATCGGGCTGCGGACGCTCAGGTCGGAAAATGCGCCGAAGCCGCCGCTGTCGGGCCGGTTCCTGCGCCTCCTGGCAATGATGAACGGCAACCAGAAAACAGGTGCAACCGAATAGCGCAGTGCATTGACGACCCAGCAATCGAGTCCCAATCCTCCATCCCCCCGCGATTTCAACAGATAGCGAAGGAAGATCGGAACGGATCCGGAGCCGATCAGCGCCAGAGAAAGGAGAAGAGGCGCGACAACCCGTCGCCGCCGTTTTTCAGACGGGATCACGAAAGCGGTACCATGGTTTCGACTGCCCGGAGACCACGGATATCGTCCCCGGAACAGTTCGCACCCTATTTCATGGTCGGCATGACATATTCGGCGCCCTTCCGTATTCCGGTAGGCCAACGCGAGGTGATCGTCTTCAGGCGGGTGTAGAACGAGACCCCTTCGGGGCCATGCATGTATAGATCCCCGAAGAGGGAACGTTTCCAGCCTCCGAAACTATGGAATGCCATCGGTACGGGAATCGGCACATTGATCCCGACCATACCGGCCTGGACCCGCGCGGAGAATTCCCGGGCGGTATCGCCATCCCGCGTGAAGACAGCGGTCCCGTTTCCGAATTCGTGTTCGTTGGCGATGCGTAGCGCCGTTTCGAAATCCGGGGCGCGCACGACCGCCAGGACGGGCCCGAAGATTTCCTCCTTGCAGATCCTCATGTCGGGCGTCACCCGGTCGAACAGGCAGCCTCCCAGGAAGAAACCGTTCTCGCGGCCAGGCACGTTAAGGCCGCGGCCATCCACGACGAGCGTCGCGCCCTCCTTCACCCCGAGATCCACGTATCCTTTGACCTTCATTAGATGTTCCCGCGTGACCAGTGGGCCCATTTCCGAGTCGGGGCGGCTTCCGGGCCCGATCTTGAGCTTCCCGAGCTGCTCCTTCAATTTTGCGACCAATGCGTCGCCGACCTGGTTTCCCACGGCGACTGCCACGGATATCGCCATGCAGCGCTCTCCGGCGGATCCATAGGCGGCACCCATCAGCGCTTCGACCGCCTGGTCCAGGTCCGCGTCGGGCATGACGATCGCGTGGTTCTTCGCCCCGCCCAACGCCTGGACCCGCTTTCCCAGAGTCGCCGACGTCTTGTAGACGTACTCCGCCACCGGCGTGGAACCGACGAAGCTGACGGCGGCCACTTTCGGATGGGTCAACAGCGCATCCACGGCAACCTTGTCTCCGTTGACGACGTTGAGCACTCCGGGAGGAAGGCCCGCCTCGGCCAATAGCTCGGCAAGCCGCATGGAGCAGGAGGGGTCCTTCTCGGAAGCCTTCAGGACAAACGTATTTCCGCAGGCGATCGCCATCGGGAACATCCACATCGGCACCATGGCGGGAAAATTGAACGGTGTGATCCCCGCGCATACCCCGATCGGCTGCCGGACCGAGTTGCTGTCCACGCCGGTGCCCACACTCTCCGAAAAACTTCCCTTGAGGAGGTGGGGAATCCCGCAGGCAAACTCCACCACCTCGATTCCCCGCGTCACGGAACCCCGCGCGTCACTGAGCACCTTCCCGTGTTCGGCCGTGACCAGGGCAGCCAGTTCATCGGCGTGACGGTCGAGCAGTTCCTTGAAGCGAAACATGACCCTCGCCCTGCGAAGCGGCGGAGTGGCCGCCCATGCCGGGAATGCCGCGGCGGCGGCCAGGACGGCGTTTTCCATCTCGGGCCGGCTTGCAAATGCGACGCGTTTGGTCACCTCTCCGGCGGCCGGGTCATAAATATCGCCGTACCGGCCGCTCGCGCCGGGAACCGTCTTTCCGTCGATGAAATGCCCTATCGTTGTGGCCGCCGACGTTTTCACTATCGTTTCTTCTCCTTTTCGGTTTTTCCTGTTCCCGGACTCTTGTCGTTCCGCGTCACTTGCGGCAGACCACGTCCGTGGACTCTTCGAAAATCCCGATGGCCTGATCCAGTTGGGATTCCGTGATGACCAACGGTGGCAGAAACCGGACGACGTTGCTGAAGATTCCGGCCCCCATCACCAGAAGCCCCCGCTTGAGGCACTCTCCGATGATGGCGATCACCTCGTCCCTCGCGGGCTCCTTGGTCTCCCGGTTCTTGACGAACTCGACCGCGACCATCGCACCCAGGGACCGGACATCGCCGATCGCGGGACACCGTTCTTGGAGCGATTTCATCCTGTGCGTTAATACTGCGCCGATCTTCTCCGCCCGGCCGCACAGGTCTTCCTTTTGAATGAAATCGATGGTGGCCAGCGCGGCGGTGCAGGCCACGGGATTTCCGCCATACGTCCCACCGACACGTCCCGGCGTCGGAGCGTCCATGATGTCTTCCCGCCCCACGACGGCGCTCAACGGCATGCCGGAGGCGATCGACTTGGCCAGCGTCATGATATCGGGCGCAACACCGTAATGTTCCACGGCGAACATCTTCCCCGTCCTGGCAAATCCCGTCTGGACCTCGTCCGCGATGAAGACGATTTCATGCTCTTCGCAAATCGCCTTGAGGCCCGGCAGAAACTCCTTCGGGGGGACGATGAATCCCCCTTCCCCCTGAACGGGCTCGATAATCATGGAGCCGATGCCGGACGGATCGGCTTCGCTGACGAAGAACCGCTTGAAGTATTCCAGGCAGTGCAGTCCGCACTCGGGATAGTTTGACTGAAAGATGCACCTGTAACAGTACGCCGAGGGGACTTTGTAAACCTCCGGCGCGAACGGACCGAATTCGTGTTTGTAGGGCCTGACCTTGCTGGTCAGGCTCATGGTCAGCAGGGTGCGGCCGTGGTACCCCGCTTCAAAGGCGATCACACCGGTCTTTTTCGTCGCGGCCCTGGCTATTTTCACGGCGTTTTCGACCGCTTCCGAGCCGCTATTTACCAGCATGGCCTTCTTCGGGGCGCTACCCGGAGTGATCTTCGCGAGCGTCTCGGCGAGTTCCACGTAAGGCGCATACATCGACACCATGAAACAGGTGTGGAGAAGACGCTCCGATTGCGCCTTGACGGCATCGACCACCGGATCGGGGCAGTGCCCGGCATTCACCACACCGATCCCGCTGGAAAAATCGATGTACCGGTTGCCGTCGATGTCGCGGACGACGGAGCCTTTCGCACTTTCCACGAAGATCGGGGCGACGCTGGAGATTCCCCTCGCCACGTATCTCCGTTTTTTTTCGAGCAGATTTTCTGTTTTTCCGCCGGGAGGCGAAATCATATTCGCCAGTTCGGTGCCCCTCAACATCAATGTCTTCTCCTTAATGTGGACGTCGGACGGTCAATGAACACACCCAAAGAACAAGAATCGCCGGACTATAGAATTTTGCTGAAAAAGGCGGCCGCTCGATCCGTTTTTGGGTTCTCGAAGATCTCTTCGGGCGATCCATCCTCCACGATTAATCCGTCGTCCATGAAGACCACGTGGTTCGCCACTTCCCGGGCGAACCCCATCAGGTGGGTCACAACGATCATGGTCATGCCCTCCAACGCCAGTTGCTTCATGACCGATAACACTTCGCCCACCAGTTCCGGATCGAGCGCCGAAGTCGCCTCGTCGAACAACATCACCGCCGGCTCCATGGCAAGCGCCCTCGCGATGGCGACGCGTTGTTGCTGTCCCCCCGACAGTTCCGAGGGAAAGGAATGTTCCCTGCCGGAAAGCCCCACTTTCCGAAGCAGCTCCGTTGCCAGCGCTTCCGCGTCTCGTCGCGGCATCTTCTTCGTCACGGTCGGCCCCAAGGTGACGTTGTGCAGCGCATTCATGTGGGGAAACAGGTTGAATTGCTGAAATACCATTCCGACTTCGCATCGTATTCTGTAGACATCGGCCGTCTTCGAAAGAATGTTTTCCCCTCCGATGCGGATCTCGCCTTCCTGCACCTCCTCCAGACGATTGATGCACCGAAGCAGCGTGCTCTTTCCGGATCCGCTTGGGCCGACTACGACGACGACATCCCCTTTATTGACCTGCAGATTGACCCCTTTGAGTACGTGCGTTTGCCCAAAGTATTTATGCAAATTCACGATTTCGATCATTTCAGCCGGTATTTCCTTTCCATGGAATGGACCAGGAGTGCCAGCAGTTGGGTCAGTAGGATGTAGATAAGGGCCACCATGGAGTAGACCGTCAAGTTCTCGAACGTCGTGGAGGCAATGAGTTGCCCGGAACGGGTTAATTCGCGAACGGTGATCACGGACGCCAGCGAAGAATCCTTGAGCAGGATGATGCAGGAGGTTCCCAACGGAGGAAGGATGATCCGGGCGGCCTGCGGAAGTACGATGCGTCTCAGGATCTGATGATGCTTGAGTCCGAGCGAGGTGGCGGCCTCCCACTGTCCCAGCGGGATCGACATGATTCCGGCCCGGAAGATCTCCGCATGGTATGCCCCGTAACAGATGCTCAAGCTGAGAACCGCGGCCTCAAGGGCACCCAACGTGATGCCGAGATCCGGCAAAACGAAATAGACGTAAAACATCTGCACGAGCAGGGGAGTTCCCCGGACGACGTTGATCAGGATTCGAACAGGTCTGTTGATCAACTTCCGCTTCGAGAGAAGTGCCTGGCTGAACACGAAACCGAAAATCGTGCTCAGGATGATCCCGAGAACCGTTATCTCGATCGTGTACTGCGTCCCCTTGATCAGGCTGGGCAGAAACTCATGAAATTTGTTTATGAGATTTTGCATTGTTACGTCGCCCTCGGCTCCGATTCGGACATGGTATTGATCACTGTCCCCACTTCTTCAAAATGTCCTTGAGCATGCCCTTGGCTTTCATTTCCGCCACGATCTTGTTGATCTCATTTTTCAATTTCTGATCCTCTTTGCGAACGCCCACCCCGAGATCCCCGCACATGACCGGCTGGTAGGAATCAACCAGGCGAACTTTGAATTCCGGTTTCGATTTGCTCAAATACCCCGCGATCGGCCCATCGATGACCGCCGCATCCAGCCGGTCGTTCGAGATATCCATCATGATCTCGCCCGCCTGTTCGTAGATCTTGAGGTTCTTCACGCCCTTATCTTCCAGCGCCTTGGCGTAGATAGTGCCCACCTGCGCGCCGACGCGAAGACCCTTGATGTCGGCCATCGACTTATATTGCCTTGTGTCGCTGGCCTTTACGATCAATCCCTCGCAGTAGGGGAAGATGGGATCGGAAAAGTCGATGACCTCTTTCCGCTTCTCCGTGATCACCATTGCCGCCGCGAGGAGATCGACTTTTTTCCCGGTGAGGGAAGGGATCAACGCCGACCAGGGCGTTTCGACGATCCGTAATTTGACTCCCAGGCGGTTTGCGACATATTTCATCGCGTCGATCATGGTTCCGTCGATTTCGCTGGTCTTCATGTTGAGGAACGTGGTCGGGACGCCGGTGACCGTGGATGCGATCACCAGTTCACCGGATTTCTTGACCCTTTCCAGCGAGTCATCGCCAAGAGCCGGGAAAGAAAATCCACTGATGAAGAACATCGCGACAAGCAGAACACCCATTCCGTGGAAGCGCCGGTTTCTCATAATCCCTCCTCGTAGTTTGAAATCAGGTTCATCCGTCGAACCCACCTCTTGCTCAATGTCGATCGCCCTCGTTCGTTACTCCTGGATCACCGGGTATTTGATGGAGCAGGTGACGTCCAGGCCACGCGCTTTCATGCCGCGGAAAAACGGCTCCGGCGGGACGCACGACTCCGCGCCGACCGCGCCGCGCTCCTTGATCACCCCCGAGCCCAAGAGGCGCAAGGTAAGCCCGACGGGAAACCCGACGGTGAAGGGACCGCAGGCCATCCCCCACGGTTCGTAGGGGTGGCAGACCACCTCGACCTGAACGTGGCAGGCGCGCCCCTTTTGCGTTCCGGTCACGTCCACCCTGAGGACCTTGTGATCGTCGGGCTTGCCGCCCGGCCTGGGAAGCCGATCGCAGAGGGCGACGAGCACATCCCGCGGAGACACCTCCGACCGGCCTACAGTGATCGGGTCCCTGGCCCCGAAACCCAGGCTGGCCAGGAAAAGGATCTTCTCTTCGAACGCCTTGGGCAGGGCCAGCTTGAAGCTCATGTCCTTGAGCCCCTTCGACTTGAAGGCCACCGGCATGGTGGCCACTTCGGAGTGGATGGTCGCGTACACGGTCTGCTTCCCCACGGGCGGCGGGAAGTCGATCTCCTCGCCGCGCGCGAAGGGGCCCAACTCCTTCCAGTCACCTCCCTCGTAAATGAAGCAATTGGCCACGAATTCGTCCAGAACGGTGTTCATGGCGTACGGAATCGACAGCGGCGCGTCGGTCTTCGTGAAGTTGACGATCCCATCCCGGAGGTGAAGGGTCTCCACGGTGTCCAGCAAGTCCGCGGCGTAGCGACCCATGACGTTGACGATGCCCGGTGCGCTGCCCATGCCCAGAACCGCCGTCAACCCGGCCTTTTTCCACGCGGCATCCAGTTTCATCTGTTCACGGGCCCAGTGGAACAAGCCGCCCATGTCGGTGTAATGCGCGCCCTCGGCCAGGCAGGCGTTCATCACCTGCACGTTGAAAACGTGGCTCGTGCAGTTGGCGGCGGCCTGGCAGCCGCGCAGAGCCCGGCGCAGGTCGTCGTGCGCGTTTATGTCGCAGCAGACGATTTCCGCTTTGCCTCGGCACCAATCCTTTGCGCGCTGTTCCAACTGCGCCTTGGCTGATTCCCGGTCGATGAGCACGATGCTCTTGACGTCCAGGCTGTCGCCCAGATCCCTGATGGTCCCGCTCGCCTGCCTTCCACCGCCGCCGACCACGGCCAGTTTCATGGTCGCTCCTTCCTCCCTGGTAGCCTGTCACGAAGATTCGCCGCCCTGCCGATGGCAACGAGCAAGCGCCATGCCACCGAGAGAGACGGACAGCCGCCAAAGAAATAGCCTAATAATCTCACGGGGAAACACCGGTGACGGAACCCGCTGTCCTGAAACGTGGCGGTTCAACGGATCGGCACGGTAATTTATTTTTGCATAAATTATACGTTCATGCATAATGGGGCCTTTCAAATGTGGATTCACGGCAACAGGGTTACTGTTGAAAGTTCCACACGGGGAGGA
This sequence comes from Deltaproteobacteria bacterium, assembly GCA_023489025.1. The sequence goes on from JAMDCN010000159.1 coordinate 9,511, forward strand.
AGACGCGATGCCGCAAGAACCGGATCGGGTAGCCGATACTCCGTTGAAAAACAAAGGCAACTCCGACATGGACGCCTTCAATTCCTCCATGTTGAACTCAACGACCAACGGGGTGCTCGCGACCGATACCGCGGGCATCACCTTGCTGGCCAACAAGGTGGCGATTCGGAGCCTCGGTGTCGTTCCGGGTTTGCACCTGCGGGAGGTTGTGCCGGAGTTGTGGATTCACGCGGAACAAACCATCGCGGACGGTGTTGCGAGAAGGAGTCTGTTCGTCAAGAGGGGAGAGATTACATACCTCGCAACGGTAAGCCCCATTCAGGTGAAAAAAAATCTCGCCGGCATCCTATGCGTCCTCACCGACAGCACCGAACTGGAAGTGACAGCTAAAAAGTTGAGATTTTTCCAGGAATTGGCGTGGGAACAAGACGCCATCATCAACTCGTCTTCGGACGGCCTGTGGATTTCCGACGGAGATGGCAACGTCCTCCGCATCAATCCCGCGTCGGAACGCCTCAACGACATAAAAGCGGACGAGGTCGTCGGGCACAACATGAGAGATCTCGTGGCCGCGGGGCTTTTCGACAGGTCCGTCACCCTCGATGTGATCCAGACCCGCGCGACCGTCAACATCGTGCAAACCCGGGGGAAGCGAAATCTGATGGTAACAGGGAACCCGGTATTCGACGATGCGGGAAACCTGATCCGCGTGGTCGCCAACGAGCGCGACCTCACGGAGATCGACGAACTGCAGCGCGAGCTGGAAGAACAGCAATTGATCAAGGATCGATTTCGCAATCAGATCCTCGAAATGCAGCTCGAGGAGCTGGAGTCGCGGCGGATCATCGCGAAGAGCCCGCCGATGGTTAAAGCGCTTCGCCAGGCACAGAAGGTGAGCACCGTCGATTCCACCGTGCTGATCCTCGGAGAATCCGGGGTAGGGAAAGGGTTGATCGCGGACATTATCCACAAGTACTCCTCTCGTTCCGAAAAGCCGATGATCAAGATCAACTGCGGCGCCATCCCCGAATCGCTGATCGAAGCGGAGTTGTTCGGGTATGAGAAAGGCGCCTTCACGGGAGCGCAAGCTACCGGAAAGCCAGGGCATTTCGAGATGGCGGACATGGGAATCATCTTCCTCGATGAGATCGCCGAGTTGCCGTTCTCCTCCCAGGTCAAGATTCTTCGTTTCCTCGAGGACAACAGGGTCGTCCGCGTCGGAGGAACGAGTAGCCGACAAATCAACGTCCGCATTCTCGCCGCTACCCACCAGGACCTCGCGGCTCTGGTGGAGAAGGGGAAGTTCCGCCTGGATCTGTATTACCGGTTGAACGTGATCCCCATCCACGTGCCGTCTTTGCGGGAACGGAAGGAGTGCATCCTTCCGCTCCTGCGCTACTACCTGAATTATTTCGCCCAGAAGCATGGGATCAAGAGACACTTGTCCTGCGCGGCTTACGACGCCTTGCTGTCCTACCAATACCCGGGGAATGTGCGGGAGCTCATGAACCTGTGCGAACGCCTCGTTGTCATGTCGGAAACGGAGTTGATCGATCGATCGGGCCTCCCCGGCGGCATATGCAACAGTTCGGAAGACGGAATTCCCGGCGAGAAAAAACCCGCCAACGATGTCATGTCCTTGCCGGAAAAACGGGAGAGCGTGGAGCGCGAGACGTTGATAAGGGCTCGCGACCAATACGGAAGCCAGTGTCGGATCGCATCCGCCCTGGGCGTCAGCCAGGCGACCGTGGCCCGGAAAATGAAGAAATACGGCATATCATAAGCACACCAAGAACAGCCGCTCGTTCCGAACGGATCCATGCAATCCTGAATAGCCGAAACGCTTGCGCGGCGTCGGAAAACACCGTTCGCCCGTCGGCCAGGCAGGCGGCTGCATCTTGTGGATCGTATGTTTCTTCAAGCAATTCCTTCCGATAGAAGACGGCTCTACCCTCACAGGATCCCCGGTACACGTCTCTGGCATGTCTATTGCTCCCGGAGAAATAGCACTTGGTGCGGATATTTCCGCCTCGATGGAGGGACATCATGATTCCCATAAAAGACGAATACCTCTTCCGCCGGAAGTGCTACATCAACGGCCCCTGGGCGTCAGCCAGGCGACCGTGGCCCGGAAA